>NZ_JBJUDF010000210.1:0-27907 GCF_046067725.1 Planktothrix sp. | reverse complement strand
GTTTCTTAATCAATCTTTCTATTAGCAACAAAGGTTATTGCAGGAACCGGGTTTCTTAATCAATCTTTCTATTAATAGCAAAGGTTAACCCAGAAACCCGGTTTCTAGGAGGTGCTGGTGGGGGTCAGAAACTGGGTTTCTTAATCAATCTTTCTATTAATAGCAAAGGTTAACCCAGAAACCCGGTTTCTCAATTAACCAACTTGTACGACGCCGTATTTACTGGTTAATTTATCTAATTGATTCACTAACAAACTTAGGAACAGTCCCACGTCCGTAACAACGCCAATAGACTCCACAGAACCGCGATCGCTGAGTTTGGTGACAACCGCCGGGTTAATATCCACACAAACCATCTTCACCCCGGAAGGCGTCATATTGCCAACCCCAATAGAATGTAACATTGAGGATAGCATCAGAATCATATCTGCACCCCGTAACAGTTCCGCATAATGCTCTTGAGCTTTAATTAAGTCCATTTGCGTATCCGGTAACGGGCCATCATCTCGAATGGAACCTGCTAAGGAGAAGGGAATGTTATTTTTCACACATTCATACATAATCCCACTCTTAACCACTCCCTGTTCAACGGCGGCGGCAATACTTCCGCAACGACGAACACTGTTAATCACTTTAAGGTGATGACGATGACCTCCTTTAACAGCGACTCCTTGTTTCATATCCACACCGAGGGAGGTTCCCATGATCGATTGTTCCATATCGTGAACGGCGATCGCATTTCCCCCTAATAACGCCTGCACATAGCCTTCGCGGATGAGATGGGATAAATGTTGAGCCCCTCCGGTATGAATCACAACTGGGCCAGCCGTCACCACAACCTTACCGCCGCGATCCCGAATTTGGCGCAGTTCCCAAGCCACTTGTTCCACAATTAACTCAACGCGGCGTTCACTGGAAACCCCCGCCGACATAAAACTAAATTCTTGCGGCGCATTTCGGGGTTCGCGAGATTCAGTTTTGCGGATCGTCCGCAGACCAACAACATCCACCACCACTCGTTCACCGAGTTTTAAATCCCGTAGAATCTTACATTGAGCAACAAGACCGTTAGGGGTTTCAGAAATGGCGATCGCACCATCCATGCGTTGATTTTGAACCGTCAGCCATTGTCCATCTACCCGAACTTCTGTCGGATAAATGGTAGACACATAGAAATCATCGGGAGCAACGCCATCTTTTTCCACAGGTTGTAAGCGAGCATCTCGTTGATCTTCGTCCAGGGAAACAACGCCAATATCAATTAATTGACTAATAATTTCTTCCATCACCTCATGGGAAGGAGCAGATATTTTAATCTCTGCTTTCGAGGTGCTTTGTCGTTGTTCTCCTAAGTTAAAGTTCAGGACTTGGAAACTTCCGCCGCCTTCGACGACTAAATCTAAAGCACGGTTAATTAAGCCTGCATCTAATAAATGTCCTTCCATCAGGACGGTGCGGCTTTCAATATTGATGACAGCATGACGATCAATAATAATCGGTTCTGTCACCCGCAGGGTTAAACATTTGGCGGCTCCTCCTGCTTTTAAAAACTCTGTTAAGGGAGTTTCAAGAACGGTGAAACCAGCTTCTTGTAGTCGAGCTTTTAAGTTATCGCTGGCTTTATTCATAATCACCGTCTGATTAATATTGACGGTATTACAAGCAAAATTAACGGCGTCGGGTTCTTCAACAATAATCCGTTTTTCTGGGGGAACTCGCAATTCAATTAAGCGATTTGAATAGGAATCAAAGGCGGGAGGATAATACATTAAATACCCACCTGTTAACGGACAAAAACAGGTATCGAGATGATAAAACCGTTCATCCATTAACCGCAGGGATAGAACTTCAATATCCAGCCATTCGGCAATTAGGGGATGAGAATCAAGTTCAGACCGGAAGCCATATCCCGCCCATAAATAGCGTCCTTCCCGGTCAAATAAAGCATCTCCAGCACCTTCAAAGGGGAGGTCTTTCGGAAGTTCATGAACGGTAAACCCTTGACGTTCAAACCAAGTTTTAAAATAGGGTTCTTCCCCTTGACGTTCTTTATGATAAAAACGACTAAGAACGACGGTTTTATCGAGCACTAACCCAGCGTTGGCGGTAAACACCATATCCGGCCAACCTTTCGCGGGGGTTACTAAGTCAACAATGGCGTTTTCTTTGATAAGATAGTACAAACTTTGCCATTGTTCTCTGGCTCGATCAAATGATGATTTGTGGATATTGCCCTCCATCCAAGGATTAATTACATAGTCCACATCATAGTGGTCTGGAGGACACATCAGGAAACGAATTGAATCTGTCATTTTAGTTAGAATAGGGTAGACGCTACAGGTTGCTACCGATAAGAGATTGGAGTCACTACAAAATCCCACTTCTAAGCTTGAGAAGGGGGAGTTAGGTCTATAAAAAGCCAACTTTTTATTATATCACTGGGATGTGGACACACGGGGTAATTAAATGTTAGGAAAACCTGACATTAGCTTATGAATCTGATGGAGTTCTTTTTAATGGGGTTTGAAAAAAAATCATTCTATTTTTTTTAGTCTGTAGTACAATAGATTTTTATACCGCTACCCATAATTTTTTTTTGATTCAACTACGCCTCAACGCTAAAGTGTTGGGAATCGTTTCCTATGGCTAAACCTTTTTGAGAGGATTAAACGATGTCTTCAGATAATGCAGCAATTTTTAAAATGACCACTTGTTCTCTGAATCATGAAGAGAAAACAGGTAAGGTTTTAGCGATCGCAACTTATGGAGATAGAGGGAAAATTGTCTGTTTTCAAGTTGACAGTATGGGTCAAGGTCAATGGATTCCTGCGACTGCGTTATTAGACGGGGAAGTTAAGGAAGATATTAATAAATTAGGTCAGTTTTTTGCAGATCTGGTCAAAAAAATTCAAGATAAAGCGACTGAAGATATAAAATTGACTTATTCTTCACTAGAACAAGCAAAAAAAACAGTAGAAGAAAGCTTGAAAGTATCTAGTAAAGCGGTTGGGGATACAACGCAAGAAATTACCAATATCCTTAATGGAATCACTAAAAGATCAGAACAATTTGTTAAACAACTATTGCAACAAGTCATTAACTATTGGAATGAATATTGGAAAGAAAGGATTTTAGAGTGTATTTTGAGTATGAATCTGGCGGAAAAAGCACTGACTATTGTTAGTAAAACCAAGAAAAATTATCCAAATTTTTCAAGCAGCCAAATTGCTCAAAATACCATCAATGAAAAACTTTTGTATTCTTTAATTATTGGTATGGGTAGTGCAGTCCCAGGAGCTACCCTAGTTGTAGACTTAAGTTGTACGACACCCTTATTAATTCAAATGGTTTATGAAATTGCTGGTGCTTATGAGCAAGATCTTAAATCTCCCGAATCAATACAGGAGATTGTAGCAATTTTAGCGTTAACTTTGACCGTTGATAATTTACCCAAAATCGGTTTAGGATTTTTGCTCAAACAGACTCCGATTGCAAGTTGGGCAATTAATCCAATCATTAATGCAACCTTATTTTTAGCGGTAGGATATGCCACGTGTCAATATTATGAAGTGAAAGTCAGTGGTAAAGATCCGCTTTCAAAAGAAACTTATCAAGCGTTAATTGCTGAAGTTAATAGCTATTTTGATAAATTAATGACCGAAGGAAAGAAAATTCAAGAAATCGTCAATAAAGCAATTGATTTAAAAGCCAAGTTACCTCAAACCACTTAAAAAAGTCGAGGTTAATTTTAGTGAAATTCTAAAAATAACCGTAGGGGTTGGGTCTCCCAACCCTCTTGACATCTGGTTTGGAAGGGACACCATCCCTAACCTAAAATATTATATGAAATCCCATTATAGCTGCTACAGATGATCCCTCCTAACTCCCTGTAGAGAGGTTGCATGCAACCTCTCTACAGGGGGGATTTGTAGCAAACATTTAGGGATTTCAGATTACAACTTCGGCGCGAATTACTATAGCTAAAACATCAAACCTTCTCAAGATGGATAACCTGTTTAATTTCAAAAGTTTCTATGGGCGAGGAAACTTCGCCCCTACATAAGCGGGTTGAGAAGGGGGAGTTAGGTCTATCATCAGAAAAAATTGTGTAAAAAAGGGTAAAATTCCATTATTATTAACTATAATCTTGCTCGTTTTAAAGCTTGCCAACTGGTATAACCTAATAATCCCGTTGCGCCTAAAGCATAAGCTAAACCACTAGGAATTCCTGAAAAAGCCAGAGCTAAACTTCCGACCCAAAGGGTGAGAGAATAAATAAATAATACCGTTCTGCGTTGAGATAAACCTGCGTCTAATAGTCGATGGTGAAGATGGCGTTTATCCGCTATAAACGGAGATTTTCCATTACGAATTCGGTCTAAAATTACAGCCGACATATCTAAAATCGGAACCGCTAAAATTAAATAAGGCAGAACAACCGAGGTAACGGCCGTTGTTTTCACTAAACCAATAACACCCACCCCAGCGAGGGTAAACCCCATGAAATAAGCGCCCCCATCCCCCATAAAAATCTGAGCCGGATTAAAATTATATCGAAGAAATCCTAACGAACTTCCGGCTAACGCTGCCGCAATTAAAGCCGCAGCCGGCTGATTCATAAATAAACTCACAATTAACATCACAACGGCAGCAATGCCACAAACTCCCGCCGCCAGTCCGTCTAAACCATCAATCCAATTAATCGCATTCGTCATTCCCACTAACCAAATAATGGTAATGGGGAGACTCAACCATCCAATTTGAACTAAACCGAAATGGGGAATGGTTAAAAAGTCAATGCGGACACCCACCCACCAAGCCAAACTAGCAACTCCAGTTTGCAATAATAGGCGAGTTAGGGGAGATAAACTAAATAAATCATCCGCTAAACCAATTAGAAAAAAGGCAACGCCACCCAGGGTTACGCCCCAAATTTCATATTCATCCTGTGGGCTTAAAGGTTTGCCTGTGGCATCAATAAACCCACCGGATATCCAAACTAATAATAAAGCAATTAAAGCGCCTGCAAAGATGGAAACACCACCTAAGCGAACCATCGGTTGTTGATGGACTTTACGTTCATTCGGTAAATCAACTCGTCCTGAACGGATGGCGATTTTCTTAACAACGGGGGTACTCCAGATAACAACTAGAGCCGAAATAACAAAAGTTAGGATATGGTACAGATGGTGGGGCATCTGAGGTTACAGGTGCAAGATTTTCGTTACTGTGTCAGCCAGAGTCTACTACATTTGGGATCATTTCTGACCAAAAACTTTTAAATTTCTGTCGTTAGACTTCAGCGTGAACACTTTCAAGAACGTCCAGCTAAAGTCCAACAACAGAACTTGATCCGTTAGATAAAGGTGAAATTTAAGCTAAAGCTGGAACCTTAATACTGAGATGAGGATACAAAGGAAAGCGATCGCATAAATTAGCCACCCGTTGACGACATTCATCTTTAATACTTTCATCATCGGGGTTCAACAACCGATCAGCAATAATATTCCCAATCTCAATAAACTCCGCTTCTCCCATTCCCCGCGTTGTCATCGCAGGAGAACCCAGTCTCAAGCCACTGGTGACAAAGGGAGATTCAGGATCAAAAGGAACGGTATTTTTATTAGCGGTGATATGAACCTCACTGACGAGTTGATCGGCTCGTTTTCCAGTCATAGAAACGGAACGTAAATCCACTAACATCAGATGGTTATCCGTACCACCCGAAACAATTTTTAAACCTCGGTTTTGTAATTGTGTTGCTAACGCTTTCGCATTGGCAATCACTTGACCGGAATAAGTGGTAAATTCGGGTTTAAGTGCTTCACCAAAGGCAACGGCTTTCCCCGCAATCACGTGCTCTAAGGGGCCACCTTGACTGCCAGGGAAAACGGCTTTATCTAACTTTTTACCCAGTTCCCCATCTCGCGTTAAAATTAAACCGCCTCTTGGCCCCCGTAGAGTTTTGTGGGTGGTGGTTGTCACCACGTCACAGTGAGGAATAGGGTTAGGATGATGACCCGTTGCCACTAACCCAGCAATATGAGCAATATCCGCCATCAGGTAAGCACCGACTTCATCAGCAATGGCACGGAATTTCTCAAAATTGATGATCCGAGGATAGGCAGAATACCCACAAATAATCATTTGGGGTTTATGTTGTTTCGCCAGTTCTAAAATTTGGTCGTAGTCGAGTTGTTCCGTTTCTGGACTAACGCCGTAGTGACAAACTTTAAACCATTTACCCGAAACATTCACCGGAGAACCATGGGTTAAATGTCCCCCATGAGATAAGTCCATCCCCATGATCGTGTCACCGGGTTTCAGCATCGCCAAGAACACGGCAAAGTTGGCTTGAGCACCGGAATGGGGTTGAACATTAGCACTGGCGGCTCCAAACAGTTGTTTAGCTCGTTCAATCGCTAACTGTTCAACCCCATCAATAAATTCACAACCGCCGTAATAGCGTTTTTTGGGTAGACCTTCTGCATATTTGTTCGTCAGAACCGAGCCTTGGGCTGCCATAACGGCGGCGGAGGTAAAGTTTTCGCTGGCAATTAACTCTAGGTGATCCCGTTGACGACATAACTCATGTTGAATCAGGTCAGCAATCACCGGATCAGTTTCAGATAAGATTTCTAAGTTAGTCCGACTCACAATAAAATTCCTCGTTATAGCAGTTCTACTCAATGGGATACACAGGGATAGGTCGATTGAATTCTCAAGATGGGTCTAACTCAATCGCCTTTTTACCCTGAATCTTCTATAATAACTTTCTTTGCTGATCCCTTCTACTCCTTGACTCCTCAACCCAATCACTCTATAATTCCTGATTTCTTAATGGAAAAAGACAGTTTGACTCTCAATTTTGTTAAATTGTAAGTCATTTAGCTGAATCGGCTTAAACTCTTGATTTACAATAAATATAGAGAAAGGGCGTCTGTCGGAGGAACCCTTATGCTAGTCATCTTGATGGATAACCAGATCATTACATCTCAACAGGTTTGTCAAGGGTGTTTGCTGGCGGATCAAAGGGGTCAACCCCGTTGGAGAGGGGGTCAGCTTTGCTGCGGTCATTTGGTTCAGCCTTCGATGGGAAATCAACCCAGTCAGTATGAGTGTCAAATGGGCTTCCGTATTGCCAATGTTGAATAAACTCGGAATCTCAATCTCACACTCAACTCCTGAGACTACGCTATCCTGAGTTTAAGACATACTCAGGAGAATTGGTTATGACTTGGCGCGGAACAACGACAATACGCGATCGCATTTTTGCGGCTTTACCCTATCTACTGCCTTTAATGGATGGATTGGTCTTTGGACGCTTCTTATTTGAACAGTTTCCGATTTTACAAATTATTACATTGCCTGTTATTCCGTTAATGACGCTTTATCAAGTCATTCCCTTTGCCGGATTTATTGTGTTTTTAGCATTGTATATGTTAGTGGTTCGGAATGAAAATATTCCTCATTTCATTCGATTCAATACAATGCAAGCAATCTTGATTGACATTGTTCTGATTTTATGCACGTTAATCTTCCAAGTATTAGGCAGTGTTCTGTTACAAGGATTTGTTGGTGAAACCCTTTATAACATGATCTTCCTGGGACTTTTAGCTGCATTTTTCTATTCTGTAATTCAGTGCTTTTTAGGAAAATATGCAGAAATTCCCACCCTTTCGGATGCGGTTTATATGCAAGTTCGTTAACGCTTGATTGGGGCGGGGTTTCCCGACCCAAATATCTTAATTTTTTCTCAATGGCACTCTCTGATATAATTAAAGATCCTTGCTTCTAATTTAGAAGCCTTGTTGTCCACAAGGAGCATAACAGCATGAAACCTTTTGTTTACGAAACGATGTATATCCTGCGTCCCGATCTCAACGATGAACAAGTTGAGCAATCAATTACCAAATATGAAACGATTCTGCGGGATCAGGGCGGACAAAATATTGAAATTCAAAATCGGGGTAAACGTCGTCTCGCTTATGATATTCAGAAGCATCGGGAAGGAATTTACGTCCAGATGAATTATGAAGGCCCTGGTAGCCAAATTGCTGTCCTAGAACGAGCCATGCGACTCAGTGATGAAGTGATTCGTTATTTGACGATTAAGGAAGAAGTCAAGCCAGTAGCGATCGCTGAAACTCCTGAACCTGAAGTGGAAGAAGCCTAAGTAGAGGGGGAGCAGGGGGAGCAGGGGAGGCAGGGGGAGCAGGGGGAGAAGGGGAGAAGGAGAGCAGGGGGAGAAGGGGAGAAGGGGGGGTAATAAACTTAATCTCTACTGTTTCCTGCACTCCAAAGTCTACTCTCTGTTCAACACCTACCCTCTGTTCACTACTATCACTGCTATTGCCGATTTAGGGAAGGAAGAGTATTTTAAGAACTAAGAACCAATATTCAAAATAAATTTATAGGAGCCATCAGTTACCGTGAGCCCAGCTAAAAGTCAAACGCCACAGGAATTAAACGCTGAAGTTGCTCGTTTAAACGAAGAGCTACAAATGCGAGAGCAGTTAATTCAACAGTTATCTCAAGAACTATTCCGTTTGGTGAAAGGGGATGCTAACTTGTTACCAGCCCCAGACCTGGCTGAACGTCATCAAGCCCAAATGGTGGCTTTACGAGAACAACTGCAAGAGATGGAACAGCAAGTTAAGTTTTATCAAGAACAAATTGCGGAACGGGATACAGAAGTTTATCAACTCAGACAGTCAGTTCAGGAGTTAACAGATCGTTCTCGGATGTTGGAACAAGTGGTTCAAGAGTTACCCGGAGTCTACCGTCAGAAGTTCTCAGAACGTCTGAATGAAGTGATGGAAAAAGTAGAATTACTCCAACGGGAAAATAAACAACTTCATGCGGAGTTACAAAGTGTTAGCTATCGTTTAGCTCAAAAAAGTCGCCGTCCCAGTGGGTTGGATCTACCCAGTTTTCAAAATCGCGGTTCAGGTTCTGTGGATGTTCCCAGTTTGGGTAATGCTTGATTATTGATGGACTCGTCAAACCCAGATCAAATTTTAAATTTGAGAGGCTATTCTGATTACAGGATAGCCTCTTAAGTCTTGAGTAGCAATTTTTTGATTGCTGGCATCACTGAAAAAAATCATCAAAACTGCACCCTAAGTTTACCTGATGTGAATTCAACAATTAAGCTGTATTCTAATCTATTGTTAATGACTTTTGTAGAGTCGGCTACCACCGAGTAAAGTTAAACCGACTAAAGCTAAACCAGCTAAACTACCCGGTTCAGGAACAGAAACTCCACCTTTGAGCGCAACACCATCATTACCACATTCTACGAAAATACTAGCCATGTAGTCATAATTTCCGTCAGCGAGTCCTAAATCACCTTTTTTGAAGCTAAAACCGAGGGTTTGAGATCCTGTAGCGTTGAAGAATCCGAAGTCAAGTCCTTGATTTTTTAACTCTGTAGACGTCAGACTTTGAATACTACCCAATTGATTCGCACCAGAGTCAATCACATTTAGAATTGTTCCTTGACCAAAATAAGTATAAGCTGCTGCTTTTGTAGCCAAGTCAGTGCCTTGGGTGTTAGCTTTATCAAATCCCGAATTGTAATATTGTTGTAAGCTACTGTAGCCGTGATTAACACCTGTAACGCTGGCTCCTTGAACGTTACCATATAACCCTGTGGTGGTAACTTTGGAGTCATTGGTTCCCGCAAAACGAACTCCAAATAAGCTTCGTTGACTACTAGCCGTTGTAAAGTTTTTGTTAGTAAAGTTTAAAAATAAATCACCCCAACCAATATTTTTATCCATCGCTCCACTGTTTGTCACGCCAGCTATAGGCATTCCACCCGTTAAAGCAACCAAAATACTATCAGTTGTTTCTTTAAGAGCAATTCCTCTAATATTATAGGACTCACCACCGGAACCATCGCTAAAGGAATCAATTCCATAATTCCATTCATTGTGTAGTTGTCCCGCCATCGCCGGAAAACTGCTCATAGAGATTAAGGAAAGACTAGCTACTGTTGTTCCAATTAATTTTTTCAAGGTTGAGGTTTTCATGGGTTAACTCCTGTAGAATCACGATCAAGTTTAAGCGGTAGCTTCTATGTTTTAAAGATAATTTTTTTCATATAAAGATTCAATGCTTAATCTTTGTAAAATTTGTAAATTGATTGTAAAGATAGCAAGCTTTTCAGTATAGATTTTTGTTGGTTTGTGCCGCAAAAATACTTTTAAATGGGGAGAACCCAGGATAAATAGCTATACAATAGTAGAATCAATTTTTTTACTTTACAACAATTATTAAATTCAATAAAAGCAGTAGAAAAACCACCTTTGGGTTAGTTAGGAAAAAATCTTTATAAAAAGATGAACAAAGTGACAGAGTTTGCTGGATTCACTCCGAAGTCCTAACTCTAATGAGTAGCCCTATATCTGTATCGGCAAAAAGTTTAGCTACAACGCCGTGATTTTGGTATAATCAGAGTTTGGCTAAAAAATTTTAACTGTTTCACCCTAAGCGCAAGAAACGTCATGGAAATTACGATTGAAGGTCAAAAACGGCCAGAAGGCTCTAAACCCAATGCTTTACGTCGTCAAGGATTAGTTCCGGCGGTGCTGTATGGTCATCAAGGCGCCGAATCGATTAACATTACCATTCCCACGAAAGTCGCAGAAACCCTTCTGAAACGGAACGTGGTTAACCATACTTTAATTCAACTAAACGTTCCTGATCTGTCTTGGAGTGGTAAAACCCTGCTGCGGGAAGTCCAAAAACATCCCTGGAAAGGCTTTCCCTATCACCTGAGCTTCTTCTCCGTTGCTCAACAAGAGAGTTTAACCGTTTCTATTCCTCTGCATTTCGTCGGTGAAGCCGCTGGGGTGAAATTAGAAGGCGGTCTGTTAGATGTTGTCCTCTCTGAATTAGAAGTCGAATGTGAACCGGGTAACATTCCTGAACGGATTGATGTGGATGTTGCTGATTTACACCAAGGTCAAGCTCTGCATATTAGAGAACTCAACTTACCTGCGGGTGTCAAAGCTACTGGAGATGCAGAGCAAGTGGTTGTTAGTATTATTCATCCTGAACGGGGTGATGAAGGCGGCGTCGAAGGTTAATTTTAGAGAGCAGGGGGAGAAGAGGAGAAGGGGAGCAGGGGGAGCAGGGGGAGCAGGGGGAGAAGAGGAGCAGGGGGAGAAGAGGAGAAGAGGAGCAGGGGGAGCAGGGGAGAGAAGGGAAGAGAAGGGGAGAGAAGGGAGAAATGATGAACTCCTATGGCTTTCCCTACACATCCCACTCCGCACTCCGCACTCCAGACTCTGCACTCCGCACCCCACACTCCGCAGCTTAATGAATAATTTCTGCTAATTTATGGTGTTGAGATTCGCTTAAGCGGGGGCCGTGAATTTGCACGACTTGGGAACCGAGATAATTTCCCCAACGGGCTGCTTGTGCGGTGGTTAAGTTGTTGGTGAGTCCGTATAATACTCCCCCTGCAAAGGCATCTCCGGCTCCAACGGTATCAACGGGTTTAACGGGGAACCCGGCAACGTGAATCAGGGTTTGATTTTCAACCACTAAACAGCCTTGATCACTATTAGTAATAAAAACCTGGTTTACTTTCTCTCCTAGCTGAGAAGCACAAGCTTCTAAATCTTCAGTTCCGCAGAAGTGGCGCACCTCATCGGCATTGCAAAACAAAACATCACAATACTCCGTTAAAAGAGCGCGAAAATCATCTCCAAACCGTTCGACTAAAAACATATCGGAAAAGGTAAACGCCACTTTCACCCCTAGCCGTTTCGACTGTTCCATCGTTTGAATACTGGCTTGACGAGGTTCGGGTGCATCCCACAAATAACCTTCAATATAACTGTATTGACATTGGCTCAAATGATCAACATTAATATCCGTGACTGATAAGGTGGTGGAAACTCCCAAATGAGTGCACATCGTACGTTCTGCGTCAGGGGTTGTCAATACCAAGCAGGTTCCCGTTGGCCCTTGGGTGGTGTCAGCAGGTTCGATTTCAAATTGAATTCCAGCCGCGATCATATCCTGTTGATAAAATTCGCCATTGGTATCTGCGCTGACTTTACCTGAATAAATTCCCGTCCCGCCACTTTGAGCGATCGCCATCATGGTATTAGCGGCGGAACCTCCACAACGTAATTCTAAAGGATGGCTCTCCAATTGTTGTAACAATTTCCCCTGTTTAATAGTGTCCATTAGGGTCATTGCTCCTCGGTTGAGGTCATGGGTTTCAATAAAATTATCCTCAACTAATGCCAAAATATCGAGGAGGGCATTTCCAACACCAAAGACATTAAAGGGTTTGGGTTCTGTCATTGACTTTATCGATAAAACAAGTTGAACAATTCAATGATTAATGCTATCAAATTTTTGTAACTTTTATTTTCAATTTCGGAAAAATCGCTTTTTTCTCAGAGATAATAAAAATAAAATGGTAGTTTATTGTTTTTCCCTTGTAATTCAATTCGGTTTGATCAATTTGTGTTATGACTCACTCTACACTTCCTCCCTTGATTCAACAAATGTTAGAACCGGATTTTTATCCTCATCCGGTACAAGAACCCATTGAACTTTTACAAACCCATATTTCCTTTATTTTATTAACCGGAGAATATGCTTATAAAATTAAAAAAATAGTTGATTTTGGATTTTTAGATTATTCAACGTTAGAAAAACGTCGCTATTTTTGTGAACAAGAATTACGCATGAACCAGCAGCAAGCACCCGACTTGTATTTAGAGGTTTTACCGATAATAGAAATTGGCGATCGCTTTCAATTGGCAGAAAAAGAAGAATCCGGTATAGAATATGTCTTAAAAATGCGTCAATTTCCTGAAGAAAATTTATTTATTAATTTATTTACACAGGATAAATTGACAACGAAAGAAATGGAAGCGTTAGGAAAAGTAGTAGCTCAATTCCACCAAAATTGTCCAACGAATCATGATATTCTTAAATGGGGAGAAATTACTCAAATTCGTCATTCTATTGATGGGAATTATCAAAAAACACAAAAATATATCGGCTGTTGTCAAACCCAAGAACAATATGAACAAACGAAACAATACACAGACAGCTTTTTTGAAACTTATCAAGCGGTGTTTCAAAGCCGGATTGATCATCATTGGATTCGAGAATGTCATGGGGATTTACATTTAAAAAATATTTGTCTGTATCAGAATAAAATTTTACTGTTTGATCGAATAGAATTTAATGAAGAATTTCGCTTTGTGGATGTGATGTATGATGTGGCTTTTGTGGTGATGGATTTAGAAGGACGAGGACGCGCGGATTTAGGAAACCGATTTTTAAATACTTATATTGAACAAATGGGAGACTGGGAAGGATTACAACTTTTACCCTTTTATTTAACTCGTCAAGCTTATGTTAGAGCTAAAGTCAATTCACTAATTTTAGATGATCCTGCGGTTTCTGAGGAACAAAAAGAAATTGCCAAACAAGAAGCGATTCAATATTATAAATTAGCTTGGCAATATACCCGAAGATCTTCGGGGGGAATTGTGATGATGTCCGGGTTGTCAGGGTCAGGAAAAAGCACAACTGCTCGCAAATTATCCAAACGATTAAATGCGATTCATATTCGTTCCGATGCGGTCAGAAAACATTTAGCTCATGTTCCTTTATATGAACCGGGAGGAGAAGAAATCTATACTTTAGAAATGACAGAAAAAACCTATCAACGATTATTAGAGTTAGGATTATTATTAGCAAAACAAGGATTTTGGGTGATTTTAGATGCTAAATATGATCAACAAGAACAACGGGGAGCCGTCATAGAGACCTGTAATAGTTATCAATTACCTTTACAAATTATTGAATGTACAGCACCGATGGATATTTTACAAGAACGTTTACAACATCGTCAGGGAGATATTGCTGACGCAACAGCAGATTTATTAACCTCTCAGCGCGCCAAAGCCCAACCGTTTACAGATGATGAAAAGAATTATCTAACTACGATTGATACTACTCAAAATATTGATAATCAATGGAAAAAATTATAATAAAATTGTCTAAAAGTCTGTTTTTTGTATTTTAATCTATAGTTTTATAATGATAAAATTAAGAAAAAAAACGCTTTTAACAATCTCAGGACTTTTCAGTTTTATTTTATCGTTAATTTTAGCGATCGCTTTTTTAGTTCCACCCACATCGCCCCAACCCATTGTGATTATTCCCCATGAAATTAGAGGCGTTTGGTTAACCAATGTTAGTAGTGGTGTGTTATTTTTTCCTTGGGGAATCAATCGTGCGTTACATCAATTATCAGACCTGAAATTTAATACCATTTATCCCGTTGTTTGGAACCGAGGAGTCACATTTTATAAAAGTGCAGTCGGAAAGCGAGTCATCGGTCGTTCTCAAGATTCTTTATTAAATTTAACCCAATTAGGAGGAGATATTTTATCAAAAATTGTTACGGAAGGACATCAAAACGGATTAAAAGTTATTCCTTGGTTTGAATATGGATTTATGGCTCCTAAAAATTCAGCCATTGTTCAACGCCATCCTGACTGGATTGCTCAAACTTTAAAAGGAGAAAAAGCTTTAAATAATTTCAAAAATTCTGAAGATGTTTCTTACCAAACCCAGATCAAAAATTGGATTTTTAATCAAATTTTAGACTGGATGACGATTGAAAATGTCTGGTTAAATCCTTTACATCCAGAAGTTGAACAATTTATTGAAGATTTAATCTTAGAAGTGGTGATCAAATATAATATTGATGGAATTCAACTTGATGATCATTTTGGTCTTCCCGTTGAATTTGGTTATGATGAATATACCATTGAACTTTATCAAAAAGAACATAAGGGTCAATCTCCGCCTAATAATTCTTATAATCAAGAATGGCGAGACTGGAGAGCGAATAAAATTACTGAATTAGTGCAACGGATTGTTAAAAAAGTCAAAGCGATTAAACCGGATTGTATCATTTCCTTATCTCCCAATCCCTATGAATATACTTATGAAATGTATTTACAAGATTGGTTAACCTGGGTCAATCAAGGATTAGTCGATGAGATTATTTTACAAGTTTATCGTGATAGTATGACTAAATTTATTTCTGAATTAAATCATGAATCTGTTCAAACCGCACGACAAAAAGTTCCGGTAATTATTGGGTTATTAAGTGGAACATTACGTCATCCAGTTCCGATGGAGCAAATTGAAAAACAAATGAAAGTTGTCCGCGATCGCGGTTTTGATGGAGTCTCATTTTTTTATTGGGAAACCCTGTGGAGTTATTTTACTCCAGACTCGCCTCGATATCGTCGTAAAACCTTTAAAACCTTATTTTTAGATTAATATAAGTTTTTAGCTAGATTCAGATTGATCTAAACGCTTTTGCCATTCTGCATCAATTTGAGGAGAATTTTTAATTTCTTGCTCTAATATTACATTTTGTCGTGCGGAATGTGGGCTAAAAGCGCGATCATGTATTTTTGAGTAAAAGTTAAAATTAGTGATTATGGATTTCAATTCAAAATTTTTTCGAGCCATTCTCGTTTGACCTGATGACCACGTTCCATTTTATAAACTTCAGACCGTGCATAAGCTAGGGCTGCTGCGGAATATTCAGAGTCTCTATCAATAAGTCGAAAAAGCTCTTTTTGGCGATTTTTATAACGCTTTCTCATTGTAGGATCTGTAATTTTTAAATAGAGACTTTCCATATCTTCTATTAACAAACGAATGTTTGTAGCCAATTGCTTGCGATCGCGTACAAATTCTTGATAATTAAGATGATATACCTGAATAGAAATCTCTGCTCTTTCATATTCTCTCGTACCGGGAAGTTTTGCAGGAATAGGTTGACCATTGGGGCGAAAATTGAGTAGCTTCCAGTCCTCTGGATCAATTGGATCAAGAAGATCCACATCTTCCATGTCCAAATTGTCTACTTCTTGCCTAGCTCTAAAAGCTCCAGAAATGGGAAAGCGATCCCACTTTCCTCCGTTTGTATTGTTTGTTGTATCAACACGGCGCTGATTGCACAACTGACAGGAGTAGCGATAATTACGCCAATCAAATGCAAGCCACCAATAGCCTTCGTGGTCAGGATCTTCATATACTCGATTTTTAGGACGAAAGTGATCAACATCCTTATTGGAACCTGGATTTAAACTCTCTGAGTACCAACATTTGCTATTACGGAGTTTAGCTAAATAGGGAGCTAAATCTCGCCAGATTTTCTGGCGTGAACTCTTATCTAATCCTTCCGAAATCGCCTTCCTTCTTGCGGCACGAATGTCTTCGCCAGCCAATCGAGCTTTTTGTTCGGCACATTCTATTTCTTGTCGTAGCTCATTAAGGGCTTTATCAGCCTTTGCGTGCCATCCATCGGGAATTTCTAATTGGTCAATATCGATCCAGCGCATTAGTTAATGCCCTCTGCCTCTAATTCTGCTAGGACTTCTTCGAGGACTTCACGAGCAATCCGATCAACCTCTTCTCGTCGCTCTGGACTGAGGAATCGAGTACCAGCCATCAAATCACTGTATCTACGACTCCAGGCACGGATAAATGCTGCATAGTATGGATCACTAAATGCCTTTTGGAATCCTGCATCTTCTAAACGTTTGTTTATTTCTTCAAGTTCTATAGCTTCCTCTGGAGTGAAAGAACCTTCCTTAGCGATTAAGCGAACCTTCGTGTCTAGGTCGGCAAGTGTTTCCTCATCCAGATCGCTCCTCATTCCAAACATCTCACTTGTAAGGATGCCAGTAAATCCAAGTCCACGTGGATTAACTGTTGGCTGTTCCCATGTGCAAGCACCTGTTTGCCAATCTCGTTTGAGAAGGTGAATTTGCTCTTTAAAGAGACTGGCAATGACTAAAGGATCATGAGTTGACATAAGAATTTGGCTTGTTTGTTGTTCTTCTGACTCATTAGAATTCTCGCTCATTACACGAGTAAGGAGTTTCAGGTAATCTACGCTCCAATGAGGATTGAGATGTGTATCAGGTTCATCAAGTAGTACCAAAGACTGATGAGACTTCGTGAAGCGCATTAAACCCAATACCATGAGTAGTTGTTGCTCACCTTCACTTAACTCGTGAAATGTAATTGCCACTTGCTCTGTATTTGTTGCCTTTACACGCACCTGAATTTTTAGATCGTAAATCAATTCTGAGAAATCTATACTTTCCAGAGCGAGGAAAAATGTTCGGGCATTTTTGTATTCCGCAGCCAAGGCGTGTAAGCTCTGTAAGTCGGGTAGAAAAAAGTAGTAATGTTCCTCGCCCTTTGACTTATATCCCTCACTTACCTTTTGTTTAATCACCATTGGAGCGATCGCAAATCGTCGGAGTCGCTCCATAACACGTTGCATAACACCACGTGCGCCCCAAAATTCAGTAGCCTGCCCTGATTTTGCCCATCCAGGCTTACGAATAACGAATAGTGCCGACTCAAAGCCAACAATTCGCAGTCTGTCTTCAAGAAATTGGCTGATAGCAGGATCTTCTTTATGAAAAAATGCTAATAAAACATATTTTGCATGATGGTTTTCGGCACAGAAAAAGCGACGCTTCTCTAAAAGATTAGCAAGAGTCTCTGGATCATCAGATTTCGCGTCTAGCAAGCTATTGTAGTGAGCTTGATTCATTGGCAAGAAATGATCAGCCAAGCGATTTGTCGGTCCCGAATAATAACCGAAGACAAACCGGGGTAATGGAAGCTTGTTTCTAGAAATCTTTACGAATTTTTCCCGTTCGTCGTTGCCCTTCTGAAGGGGACTCATTTTTAGCAGGGGGCTTCTCATCTTTCTGGGATTCCAAGAAATATCGACTATTTGTTCATTTATTTCATAACGTAATCGATAGCCTCTCATTGTTTCTTTAATCCATGTAGATCCCTTTGACCATTCATGCAAATCACGAAAGATAATGACTAAGGATTCAAACAAGTTAGATTTTCCTGTACCGTTCCAGCCAAGAATGATGTCTATGCTATGAGACGGGTCGAAGCGTACTGTATAGTCAGTCAAGTTTTTGAAATCCTCCAACCAAAGATCTATCAACCGAAAACGTCCGTTTTCCGAGATTTGATTATCTATATCTTTAGCGATTGAGCTTTGTTTTTGTGGGGGACGTTCTTGTCTTGAATTCTCGAAAGCAATCCGCACTTCAGGAGTTGCCCGTAACGCCTCATAAAACTGCACAACTTCTTCTGCTTGGCATCCTGCTTGATCAAAAAGTTGGTGGGCATCTGCTTTGTCTCCTAACTGCTTAAATGCAGAGCGGATGGCTTCTACATAATCGTCTAATGATTGTCGCATAGAGGTTGTTTGCTTTTTTTTATTGTTATTTTTATTGTTAGTTATACGGCGGAGATTTCGTTTTTTCTGTTGCTCAGAGTCTATATGCCTTTTCTCAGACTTAATTCTCTCTAGAAGTACAGACGCTGGTTCATCAGTGGGATCTTGTGGTACCAACTCGCCACAAAATGCTTGAGATAGCAAAGCAGACGTTATGTGTTCAACTTGCATAAGGACATTGCCGCATCGGGTTTCAATGCAATCGGCGTAAGCCAACAAATTTGTGGCCCGCCGAATAGTTTCTTGTTGTTCTTGAAGAGTCGGTAGTGAAAGCTGGAGTGAAAGTAGGATTTGCTGATTCAAATTAACCATTGTTGAACCTACAGCAGCAGTTTCCAAAGCTTTGACGGTAGTAGGACTAGACAGGAAAACTTGAAGGTAGTCAGGTAGAATTTGCGATCGAACTCTAAGAATTATGGAACCTGTACCGCAAAGCCAGCCCTCCTGTTCTGGTTTTACAACGGCGCAACGCCCCATGACACCACGTCGCGCAATAATTACATCTCTAGCCTTAAGCCTAAACTCTGATAACTCTTGTGCTTTTTTAGGAGAAACTGCCATTTCAAACGAATGGGTGATTTTTCCATCATTTATGTGCATCGGATTTACAACTGGAACCTCTCCACGTACATAATCTGACTTATGTAAAGCACTTCCAAAAGGCCCTGTCTTTATTTCTGACAAAATCTCAGATAGAGAAACAGGTTGTCTATTTGAAAGATCAGTGCTTGCACGCCAATCATCTGTTAACTCTCCTGATATTGCAGCAGTAATAACAGCTTGTCGAAAACGTTGGAGAATATGTGACACACGCTCCAAACGATCGCGACACGCATCAACCCGCGCAAACAATGAATCGAGCTTATCAGCAATCCGTTTTTGTTCATTGAGGGGAGCAAGTGGAATGCTAATTGCTGATAACTTTTTTGCATTGACATTAGATACGGCAATTCCTGCTGAGGCTTCAGAAATTTGCTGCCAGTATTCAGCAGATTGAAGGAAATATGCAATGTACCTTGGCTCAATATTATTGGAAGGAACGAATCTAATAAGATATGACGCGAACACTGTCGGGAATGGAACATTTTTAATCAAGGTACTAAAACCGACAGAGCCAGAACGTGATATTAAAATGTCATTCGCTTGAATTTGATACTTATCAAGATCCGAGGGATTATCCTGACAATATGGAACTGAGTCCCAATCAATTTGACCTTTTGTAATGTCAGTTGTGCGTAGAAATCTTACAGAACCTTTATTTGTGGCTCTGGCTGTCCAACCATATTGACCACTACCGCAAATACTTCCAAAGTTAGTTACAACCCAGTGCTGTGGAAGATTAGTCACTGCTCAACCTCCCAATCTTCAACCTGCAACCCCTCAACACGCCGGAACTCTTGTGTATTGTGTGTCACCAATATTAGATTATTTGCTAAGGCGATCGCAGCAATTTGTAAATCATAAGCTCCAATGGGTGTTCCTTTAATTTCTAACTGCGATCGGATCACTCCAAAAGTTGTAGCGGCGAGATCATCAAAGGGGAGCGAGACAAACTGATCCAAGAAGGCTTGCTGTAGAGCAAAATTTCGTTCGGGATTAGCACTTTTCATTGCTCCAAAACAGAGTTCTGCCTTAACAATTGAACATACCGCTATCTCCTGAATCGCAACTGACTCAAGTTTCTGCTTTAAGTTTAAATTTCTGCCTTTCAAATAAATAATACAAAGATTTGTATCAAGAAGATATTTCATTCCAGGGGTTCGCGTTCAGGTTGTTCGTTTTGAGGATGTCTAATAAAGGAGTCGTCCTGAATACATCCGTAAAACTGTGAAAGCGGTGTTGCTTCCATTGGTTTAGGTAGGCTAGTTTGATAAACAATGATCACCTCGATATCCATATTCTGTACATCAGGTAAGCGAACTTTCAAAAAACCATCACTACCGATATGAGATTTTAACTTGATGCTGTGCATAATATGAAGACCTACCTAAAAGTTAATTTCCTCACCTAATTCTTGCAGAATTCCCTGCAACTCGGCGATCGCAGCTTCCAATTCACCTATTGCTTCTTGAGCCAAGATAGCAGGTTCGGGTAAATCATTGTTATCCTCTTCGCTTTCATTCTTAAGCCAGGAGATATCTAAATTATCCCCACGTTCAGCGATCCAGTCACGGGAAAATTTTCTAAAGCGTCCTTCCTCTCCAGTATCAGTACGTTTAGCTAAACTAACCGAACTACCCAAGGGATCATCACCAAAGGCTGTTTCAAACTCCTCAAAATGTTGACGCATCAGGGATGTTCGCTTACCAAATTGGGGAGTATTAGCACGCAGGTCATACACCCAAACTTCTTTAGTATTACCTTTTTCCTTCTTCCCACGAGCAAAAAACAATACATTGGTTTTCACACCCTGAGCATAGAAAATACCAGATGGCAACCGCAGAATTGTATGAAGATTGCATTTGTCCATTAAGTCAGTTCGGATCTGTCGTCCCACGTTACTCTCAAACAGCACGTTGTCGGGAAATACAGCCGCAGCGCGACCACCCGGTTTTAAGCCTAGATAAATGTGTTGCAAGAAGCAAAACTGTTTGTTGCTGGTCGGGAAATCAAAATCTTTTCGGTCAGGTAAACCCCCACCTTTTTTGCTACCAAAAGGTGGATTTGTAAGAATTAGAGTTGCTGGCGGTAAGGCTTTTCCATCTGGTGAAAGCGTATCGCCATAATGAATACCTGTGCCTTGCGGATTAAAATCGAGTCCATGCAGCATCAAATTCATTAATGCTAAACGGTGTGTGTCAGACACAAGTTCCATTCCGTAGAAAGTATTGGTGCGATATTTTTCTTTTTGCTTTTTAGTGCAACTATTCAGATTGTTATGTTCTCGAATATATCTATCAGCAGCAATCAGGAATCCACCCGTACCAGCAGCAGGGTCTTGAATGATATCTTCTAAGGTGGGACGCATGACATGAACCATACTGTCAATTAACGGGCGTGGCGTAAAATACTGACCTGCACCAGCCTTTGATTCATTGGCATTTTTTTCAAGGAGTCCTTCATATACATCTCCTATACTTTCTCGTCGCGCATTGTACCAATCAAGCTTGTCTATTCCGTTAACAAGTGTAGAAAGCGTATTAGGTCTATTGATAGAAGATTTAGCATCTGCAAAAATTGCTTTGACAATAACAGAACCATCTTTCTCTAAGTGGTTCAGAAGCTGTTTATAAAATTCAAGCTGCTCAGATTCTGGCTTAGTTTTCAAATCGTCCCAGCGATAACCCTCTGGAATCAGGCTTTCAGTTCCCGTTTCCTTAGCCATCTTGAGAAACAGTAGGTACGTTAGCTCGATCATGTATTGATGAAAGGATATACCGCCGTCCTTAAGGACGTTACAGAGATTCCAGAGCTTGGCAACAATGTCGTGAGTGGCAGTATTCATAAGCTTATATTATACATCTTCTTTAGTCGAAATGAATTTGGGTGAGAGTGAGCGATCGCTTTCACCCAAGGGCTACTCTTCCTTACTCTTCTATTTCCTGTTCTAATAAATCCGTTTCAGTTGTATAAGCTAAATTATCTTGATGAATGACCATTTTTTTAGCAAACTGACGAGCATAATTGAGTTTTTTCTTTAAGATTGAACCGCCTTGAGCTAAAATATTGGCTCTTTTTTGCCGCATTGTATTGCGTTCATTAATCTTGTTATTTTTCCCTTGAATCCAAAAATATCGAATCAAAGGAATGGTTAAAAAACCGATTCCATAAATTAATAAAATTGGATAAATAAACTGGACAAACCCTAAAAATCCGGTTAAATATCCAGCAATTTCAGGTGTTTTTAGTAAACTTCCTAACATTAACGCCCCAATTAAGTTAACCGACCCTAAACCAATTGCCCCTAAAATTTGCCCAGAGGTTGCTAAACTAAATCGCCATTTTCTTTCCTTTAAATAAGTTGTGATCAGTTGAGGTTCTGATTGTTGGGCGGTAGTTTGTAATTCTGGGAAATGATAAATTAATTGCCCATCGGGACTCACTTCGGGTTTGCCATCAAAACGGGTTAAAATCGGTAACATATAATCTTCATATTCTTGAGCGACTAAACTTCCGATTTCATCTAAATAGGGGGTTATTTGTTCAGCAATAATCGATCCTTGTTGATTACGAATTACTTTACCAATCGTTTGCCATCTGCGTTCTTCTAAATTATAATTGGGGTTTCCATCCCCAAACATAAAAGAAAAAACCGCTTCTAAAAAATTCATCTGCTTTTTATCATCTGTGTTATAATTTTCATAGCGTTGATAATTATTATTATCCCAAGAAACGAACCACCACCAATCCGGTATCAACCAACCAACCGGAATAAAACCTCCACCATCGTTTCCACCTGAACTCTCGTTATCTTGACTAGAATTAATAACAACTAAAATGGCAACAATTGCAACTAAAATGAGCAGAATTGATGCAATCAAAATAATTCCAAAAGAAATCCGAATCAGATAAAATAAAACTTTCCAAATTTTTTCCCACCCATCTTTTAACTTCAATTGCCAATATTTATTCCGCAGAATTGCTTTAAAATTTTGGGGAAATGCAAAGGCAATCTCTCCAGATTCAGCGACTTGTAAGTGACCTCCGGCTTCCGATGCAAGAGCTAAAAGTTCCCGTTGGGCAATATTAACCTCGATTCCGGCTTGGGTGGCGACATCACCACTGGTAACACGATAGCCTAATTTTTCAACAGCATTGATGATGCTAGGATTAAGAGTCATTTGTTTCTCCTACTCAACACTCATCCAATTTCATCAGGGGGATTTCCTCTGGTTAATTCTATTATTACTCTTTTTCTGAAAATTGGGTTGTTATTGTTATAGTAAACTGAAGAGAGAAGTCAATCATGGAGAACTTTTAATAAAATGTTAACTTTAGAAACAATATTTGATCAAGCCTTCTATTTAGCAAGATATCCTGATGTTGCGTCTACCGTTGAACGTGGAGAATTTGAGACCGCATTTGATCATTTTCTCTTAGTCGGTCTGGATTCAGGTTATGAACCAAATGCTATATTTGATTCTTTATATTATCAAGAAACTCATCCCGATTTATTACCCCAAATTGAGGAAGGCGTTCTCACCCCGGTTGAACATTTTATTGATTATGGTCAGTTTGAACTCCGTTCTCCCAATCCTTTCTTTGATTCTTTCTATTATTTAGAACAAAATCCTGATGTTAAAGAAGCTTTTTTGAGAGGAGAAATTAACCCCTTTGAACATTTCTTTTTATTTGGACAATATGAAGGACGGAATCCCAGTCTGGCTTTTGATACAAACTATTATCAAACTCGATATCCTGAAGTTTTATCTGATTTAGAATCAGGACTTTATAACACTGTCTTTGAGCATTTTTGGCAGCGACGAGACGAAGGACGCTTAGGAACACCTCCTGCTTTACAAGATGATCTGACTCAAGCGGTTGATCTTGATATTTTGTTAGGTAATAAAACCATTATTGGTTTAGTCACAGATGCTGACCCTGTTGATATTTATCAATTTATAATTCCTAATTATAAAAGTGATTTTAGTGCCATTATGAATCAAATGAAAGCTAATTTAGATTTGGATTTAATTCAAGATATTAATGGAAATCAAGCGGTTCAAAGTGATGAAATTCTAGCAAGCTCTACTAATTTAGGTTTAACCCCCGAATCGATTGTAATGGATTCATTACCCACAGGTACATATTTTATTCGAGTTTCTCAAGTAGAAGGAAGCACGAATTACCTTTTAAATTTATCTGCCACTCCGATTTAGTTTAAACTTGATAGATTTACCCTGATCATCCATAATCAAATCAGCATAAAAAAGCACTTGAATCCAATTTAATCTTTAAGAATTTCTATAAATTCTTTTATTTTTTGTTGATAGCGATCGCCTGCAATTTCAATTACATTATTATGATCAGCCCCCTGAATCCAAAAGGATAATTTAGGGGTTTTGATTGTCTCAAATAAGCGTTTTCCATGACTAAACGGAATAACTTGATCAACGGTTCCATGAATCACTAAAACCGGACATTGAACCGAAGTAATTTTGCGAAGATTGGCAAACCGATCAAAAAAATATAAAGGAAAATCAATTTTAACTCGAAAGGTACTAATAAACGTACTTTCCAGAATTAAACCGCCCACCGGTTGACGCGCCGCTAAATCAACAGAAGGCCCCCCACCCACAGAACGACCATAAACAATAATCCGATTTGAAGGAATTTTTAACTGTTGTGTAAGATAATTATAAGCAGCATCAATCCCTTGATATGTTCCTTGTTCCGAGGGGATTCCTTCACTGGTTCCATAACCTGGATAATCATAGGAAAAAACCGCAAATCCCATCTGATGCAACAGTTCTAACAAAAAACGATTGTCCCCTAAATCTTCAGCATTTCCATGACTATAAAGAATCGTATATTTAGCCTTGGGGTTCGGTAAATATAACGCGGTAATCTTCACTCCCTGTACGGTTTCTAAGGTTAAAAATTCTGGAGTCTGTTGATAACTCGAAGGTGGGGGGATAAAAATTAAGCGTTCTGAATAGAAGTAAGCCCAAACCCCAACGGCGACATAAAGAATGATCAGAAAACGGATCATGCGTTTTAAAGAAAACTCACCAATAACAAAGCGTTTGATCAAAGTCTGGCGGTTCATAATGATCTTTTGGAAGCAAATCGGTTTTCATTCTACTTTTGTAGTTTAATAGGTTTGGTGAACAATTAATAGAGTTAATGGATTGTGAGGAATCACTATGGCATACTATCCTGACGACCTCAAATATTTAGATACCCATGAGTATGTCAGACTTGATGGTGAAATCGCCACAATTGGCATCACTAGCTTTGCCGTTGAGCAACTTGGAGATATCGTGTTTGTGGAATTACCGAGTATCAACGATAAAATTGAGCTAGGAGAACGATTTGGAACGGTTGAGTCTGTGAAAGCCGTGGAAGAATTATTTTCACCGCTCAACGGTACTGTGATTGAATGTAATACAGCCCTTGAAGATGCTCCTGAAATGTTATCTGATGACCCCTATGGAGAGGGATGGTTAATTAAAGTTAAGATTGATGATCCTAGTGATTTAGATCATGCGTTATCAGCCGAGGACTATCAAGGCTTAGTTCAATAACAGTCAAAAACTGTTCAGGGTTTTAGGTGTTTTTAATAGCTGGATTAGAAAAAAAATTAAAACGAGCAATGGAAAATTTATCTTCCCTATCAGTTCCAGAAAATATTACGTTTGAGCAAGCCCTTGAAATCACTCAAACCTTACTCAATAAAATCGAAGAAAAAGGTTTATTTGAGGCTGAAACGGAAAATGTGATCGCTCAATTGATCAACACAAACAATGGGGCAAGAGGATTTTTTGTAATCTATTTAACCGATCCTCGAACCTTCTGTAATCAGCCAACAAATGGGGTAATTAAAGCTTTAAGTAAATCCCCTGAAATGGTATCAGAATTATTGATCAAAAATGCCGCAATGTCAACAGCAATGGCGGTGTATCATCGTCGTCAAAATAATACTGAAATGGAAAACAGTTCTCAACGGGTTTCTCAGCGATCTGTGAATTTAATTCAACAATTGAATTTACCAATTTTGCGATCGCTCATTCAACAACTTCTCGACAATATCCAAACCGGAGAAGGAACTTATCAAGCATTTTTAGAACGTTGGGGATATGATGCAGAACAAAAAATGGCAATCATTAAGGTTTTAAACCCGTTATTATCCACTTTGAACTCACTCTAACTTAACCTAGTTTAAAAAATTAAAAATTGATATGAATTTAACAGAATCCCTCAAAACCCTCGGCTGTTTAGGTAATGTTCTCCTAGAAGCTGATTATGTCCGTTTAAAAGGATGGATCACCAGCTTACGAGGAGAAGCGATAGATGGTTTTAAAGTCATCATTGGTGATCAGGAAATCACAGAATTTAAAATTCAAAAAAATCTTCCGAGTCCTGACGTTCAAAAATTGTTTCCTACTTTACCAAATGCTGATCAAGCTCGATTTTTGATTGATGTTCCTTTAGACCAAATTTCACCGAAACAATATAATACTTTAGTACAATTAATTCCCATTATCCAGGGAGAACCAGCAGAAATTTTATTTAATTTATTGGAATCAACTCTTGATGTTCCTGAAAAAGAAGATCGCTTAGGAGTCGGCGGAAGTTTTAAATTTGTTGCTTGTGATTTCCTCGGACATTTTGTGAATAAAGCTCAATTAAAACCCGATGAATCAATTTTAGATGCGGGATGTGGAGTTGGACGGATGGCTTATTCTCTCGCCTATTATTTAGATGATAACGCTTGTTATGAAGGGTTTGATATTGTCGAAAAATGGATTAACTGGAGTCAATCGGTGATTCATCAACATCGACCTAATTTTAACTTTAAATGGGCTAATATTTATAATAAACGCTATAATACTGAGGGAACCATTAAAGTTGAAGAATATTCTTTCCCTTATTCAGATGAAAAATTTGATTTTGTGTTTTTAACCTCAGTCTTTACCCATTTATATGCGAATGCAGTTCAAAATTATCTCAAAGAAATTTATCGAGTTCTCAAACCCGGAGGACGGTGTTTGTGTACCTTCTTTTTATTAAATGAAGAATCGAAATCGTTAATCAAATCAGGAAAAAGCTCTCAAAATTTAATTTATGAAATCGACGGTTCGTTTTGTTCAGATTTAGAAATTCCTGAAGCGTCAATGGGTCATCCTGAATCTTCAGTTATCCAGTGGATTGAAACATTAGGCTTTACCATTTCAGCTAAATATTATGGTCTTTGGTGTGGACGAAATTTTGGGACTAGCTACCAAGATATGTTCATTCTAAAAAAACCCTAACCTCCTTGTCACTTCAGAAGGACTTACAATTAATTTTTTAAGTCCTTTAGCGTTGGCTACAGGTAGAAAGGCGACAAAAAAATGAGGATAAATTTTCATCTGGGGTTGAAGTTCCGATGCCATAACACGCTCGTTTGCGCCAACTAATAACAGGTAAATGTCCTGGCGGCGCATTTAAGGTAAAATTTAATTCATCATAATAAATCCAACTTTCTTGCTTTCGCCAACCCACTTGATCACAAAATTGGGTATAATTTCCATCTAAATCATAGAAAATTTGCCATTGTTGGGTTAAACTAAATAAACCCTGACTATAATATTCCCAAAGCCAATTTAGGGTGTTTAAATCCGTACAGGGAAATTGTTCAATATCCTCAACCCTTAACCATTTTTCAGCTTGACGTTTCCCAATATATAAAATTAATTGCCAGGTATATTCATCGGCGCTTTTCCAATCTCCATTGGCTAATAATTCAATTAGGGAACTATAATCAATTCCTATTTCTGATAAAGGAGAAGTCTGAGCGATAGTTTGTTCAAAGTTACCTGGGGATACTTGAGCATTTAAAGCTTCTAAATACTGTAAAATCCAGTCTAACAAATGTTGTAAATGTTGTCGTTCTAGGGTCGCTTGTTG
>NZ_JBJUDF010000209.1:0-5798 GCF_046067725.1 Planktothrix sp. | reverse complement strand
GATTTTGTAAATAACGGTGCATCGGTAATCCAAACAACAGATTGCGGTTTAATCGGTTGATTCTGGGTTAAACGACATTGATTGAGATCGGCTAAACCCTGATAAATCCTTAACTCAGCTTGTTGAATATCGGTATTTTGTAATCTCAGATCAGGCTGAAAGGGAATTAATTGTAAAATCTTTTCTACATCAGCTTTCCCTTTAAATTGAATGGCAGTTTCTAAAGTTAAAGGGTTGATCTCAGGGGTTAAAGGGTTAGTTTTTGTAGCAAAAGGCACAACATAAACGGTGTCTCCTGATTTTAAGCTATCCTCAACAATTTGGCGTAAACGCAAATGACCTTCATCATTCAAACCGACGCTTTCGGTTAGGTCAATCGCGAGTACCACATCCCGTCCGCCATGTAGACGAGCGACTGATTCCAAACCGATTTTCTGGAAAGACTTCAACGATTGACCGGGTGCGACTGGGGTACAAATCTCACTCAAGATAGTTTACTTAAAAACTTATACAGTTTCTTATCATATCGTAAAACTAGGTGATTCAGAAGGGGTTGGGGTGAAACTTTTTTATCTGTTTATAATCAGTCGCCAGAATAGTGAATAAGCGATTGAGTTTCTAGTGGTGATGGGGAAATTGCCAATTCTTTGTCGTTGGAGCGTCCCCGCTCCCTAGAATATACACTTTAAATGTAAGAGCAGCTTAGATTGAATTTTTTCCTTATTCCTTGTTCTTGATGTTGCGATTAGGGGAAATCGGTTGCTGCTGAAGTTGTTGTAACTGTTGATGAACTTCTGAAGCAATTTTAAAGGCTTGATACAGAAGTCTTCCTTGTTCTGTGGTTGGTTCCTGGGTTTGTAAGACGGTTAAAGCCGTAAAATTCGGATCAAAAAGTTCTGGATTTTTATGAATAAATTTTTGATGCTTTTTTAAGATTCGTTCTATTTTTAAACCTTTAATTAATTCAGTTCTAATTAACGTTAAAGCTTCAATAATAGCGGTTCGATTTTTTAAGAGTTCTTGGGGATGTTCTGCCGATTGTAGTTCATCATAAATATTTAACGCTTTAACAATTGTATTATAACGCTCTACTTGCTGACATAATTTAACAAACTGAGGGCGGGTTAAGGTCAACCAAAATTTAAAAAAATCTTCAATCAGTAAGAGAATTCCAATTATGAAATAAAGAATCATTAAAATCAAATAGAATTCTGGAAAAATTAAGCTCCAAATCCAATAGCTAATTAATAATAATCCAATAATAATGATGGTTTTTAAACCTTCCCCTAGCAATTTTTTAACAGTGGCAGGTCGATAGACTGACTTCTGATTAATCCCACTCCAATGTTTAATTTCTCCTGAAGTAATTTCTAACCCTTTTAAATCAGATTGCATGATTCTTATTTCAGAAATGATTCCTCAAGATTAGACCTGCCGACTTTAATTTAAGAAGATTTATTTAAAAATCTATCATGTCCGCCCGCTTCTTTCAAGTTGGTTGGAATGAGTTTTTGTATGGCATTTTCCGTATTCAAAGCTTTTTGATACGCCCATTCTGGACAAGCCGGTAGGGATTTTTTACTTTCACTATAGGCGGCGTTAATTTGAACTAAATCATTGAGTTCTTCTTCAATCAGTCGAGGTTCTAAACGACATTTGAGTAAAAAAGAATCATATTGATCCGCCATTTGTTCATAAACTCTGGAAGCCACTAAATGGGTATTGGCTTTGCCATTGGGATCTAAAAACGTTAATAACGGTGCAAGAATAGCAACTAAAACAGGAATAATTACGGCGACTACTTGATACTTTCCGCCTAAACTAGAAATCGCTTGCACACCCGCAACGGTTGCTAAAACGGTACTGGGAACCCCGATATAAAGATGGGTTCTTGTCCAACGAATGGAAACATAAATATGAGCTTGACTCAACACTCGACAAACCGTTTTGCGATCTAAAGCACGATAAAGGATATCTTCTTGGGCAACATAAGGGATCGGTTTATCTAAATTTTCATTCACAGGAACGGATGAATTCACGGGATTGTTGATGATATTATCTGGGCTACTGGATGCACTCATGGCCGTTAAACAACTTAAAATAGGTTTGTAGTTAATCGGTTTTCAGACGGGTATGTTCTATCTGACACCCGATATTAAAATTTGCTTCCGCAAAGACACAACATCCGTTGAGAAAAAATAATTTTATCAGAAAAATCTATTCAATTGTTGATCAGCAGTCACACCCTGTAACCAAATGATAAATGTTGTTCCTTTGCAAAGATCAGATACAGAAATCATATCCTTAGACACCCAGGCAGGATCAACAGGGGAAAATACTTGAATCTCTCCGTGCATTTGTTCAATTAATGCTTTAGCAATGGCTAACCCTAACCCTGTGCCTGGAATTTCTGAACGTTCTTGTACACCCCGATAGTGACGTTCAAATACATGGGTTAAATCTTCTACCGGAATACCAGGGCCATTATCACTAATGCCAATTCCGACTTGAGTGGGTTGAGATGGGCGTTTTTGATTCGGTTTCTGGAGTCGAACTCGAATATTCAGTTTCCCGCCCGGTGGGGTATATTTTAAGGCATTATCGAGAACATTACTTAAAACCTCCCGTAACGCTTTACGATTTCCTGAGATGGCAGGTAATTTAGAGGGAAGGTCAACTTGACATTGCAGTTGTCGTTCTTCTGCAATGGCTTGGGTCGATAAAATTAATGGTTCTAAGACCTCATACAAGTTGATCGGTTCAAGTTGCTCCCAGGCGGGTAATAAAGTGAGAACCGAGGTGGGAAAGGTTACCTCTTCTGGTGGGGGAGTCGAAACCAAAACAGAATCAACAGTGAGGGGTAAATTTAAAAGAGGTTCTGTTTGGTCTAAGGTTTGATCGGCTTGTTGGAGTAATTCTTGAATGCGATCGCTTTCTCGCACAATACTATTAGCAATGGGATAGTTTTTATCTTCTGGTAGCAGTCGTTTTAATAATAATTTTCCAAAGGTACGAACAGCTGTTAAGGGACTTTTGATTTGATGAAAGATATTATCAAGAGCATCGGCTTGTTGGAGTTGTAGGTGTTGTTGTTGCCTGAATTGTTGCTGGAACCATTGGGAGCGCTGATCTAAAATACAAGCCAGGGCTAAGGTATGGGCGATTTGTTGCAGTTGGTGATACTCTTGTGGATTCCAAGGTCGATCCTGACGTCCAGTGACTAAAAATCCGAGCACCACCTCTTCTTGAATTAAAGGTAAAACCGTTTGACTTTCGGGTTGCCAGTCGGTCTCTGCTTCTAAGGGTTGATCTTCGTTTTCTTCGGTTTCAACACAATGGTTAATCTCCAACGATGGCAGTAAAATGGGAGCAGTTGTTTCTGGTTCTGTGAATACACCCGGTAAAGTCGGCGTTAAGGTTTGGGGTAAGCGCATTAAACCTGGACTTTTTAAATCATCCAGGGACGTTTCAGGATAAGCTGCAATCGGGATCAGTTTCTTTTGTTCCTCATCCACCCAAGCCTCAGCCAAATACACCACACTTAACGACGCACCTAAACTCGCCGTCAACGACAGTTGGGTACGGCAAAGTTGGACAAATTCAGAACTGGCTGTGAGCATAACAGTTGATGGTTGACAGTTAACGGTTGACAGTTAACAGTCCCCAGTCAACGGTCAACCTTTCTATTTTGTATCAATCTATTAAAATATCTTGAAATTTTGAACTCAAACAGATATACTTCTTTCGGATTTTGTAGCTATATTTACAACCCGCCTGCTTAAAAAGGAGGTCAACAAGTTGGCTAGAAGACGTAAGCGTAAAAGCCGTCGTAGACAAGAAGGACGTCGAATTTTAGAATGTGTGCCTCAATATAGCATTTCTAGTGGCGAAGATAAACCCGTAACGGCCGCTCGCAAGTTTATCCATGCCGAGGGAATTATTCCCCCTGCTGTGCTTCTTGTCAAACGTAATGAGCATACCACAGATCGGTACTTCTGGGCTGAGAAGGGTCTGTTTGGTGCTCAATACGTTGAAGAAAATCATTTTTTATTCCCCAGTTTAAAACAAGTTGTGGAAAAAGCAACACTCCTGTCTTCTGCTTCTGTTGTCAAGGGGGTTTCCAGCTAAGACGTTGTGTTGAACGGTCTTTCTTGAACCCGAAAACTTGATGATGACCATCAGCAACAGAAGTTTCACTCCCTAACTTTAGATTGACATCACCGCAGGCGCGACAGCATAAAAACGAATGGGTCTGGTGGAGGGAGGTCAATTCAAACAATTTATTTTTTGGGCGTTAACTATGTTTTAGACTAACTTGCCCAAGAAATCGGTGATTCTGTGCTAACCCGGATTAGATGGGAATGATTCCCAAGGTTGGAGATGGAGAGCTTGCTTCAGTGTTGCCAGTTCGTCTCGGTGAGCGGTTACGGTAATTAAACTTTGAGTTTGATTACCCTGACCCAAAACAGCATCTAGCTTGAGAGAGACTTGTTCGGGTCGCTTTGCGCCTTTCCAATAAAACCAACCTGCTAACGGTGAAACCAACACCAGCCCCCAAAAAAGTTGACCTAGATTGGGAATAGCCATCGATAGGACTAACCCTAAACATAACAGTCCAATGGCTGTTAATAGGGTTAAAAAGATGGCTAAGAACCAACTGGGACGAACTAACCCCTCAAAGGTGATTTGATTGTCTTCCTGATTTAACTGTGTAACACGATAAGATCGTGCGGCAAAGTATTGCTGGATTTGCGTGAGCAAGGAGTCAGCCTCCAGTTGAGCCACAAGCTTTTCCTGTTCTGTTCGATCTTTCGTCGAAGCTCGAACAAAAAAGAATAAGCCAATGGCTAGAAGTAGAGTCAGCACAAAGGTAGAAGGAATTACAGGAATCATCATAGATTAAATCAGTCTAGTTTAAAGTGTCACTCGTTGATGTGTAGTTTACAGAAATTTACCTCGACGAGTCGTATATTCATGCCAAAGCCTTGCTAACTCTTGCGCCTGGGTTCTAGATTCAGGTATGATTTGGTACATCCTGCGCGGACGACCTCTGCCTTCTACCTTCTGCCAGTACCCTGTGATTGTTCCTTGCTTTTCCAGAAATTTTAGGGCGCTATAAAGAACTGTATCTGATAATCGATAGGTGGAATATTCCTGTTCTAGTCGTTCAATCAGTTCGGTTCCATAGGAGTCTCCCCGGAGAAAGACCGATAAAATGTAACAAACCGCCAGTTCTTTATTGAGGTAGATAGGCGGGGGTTCTTGGAAAAATTGATAGATTTCTTCAAAGGTCATAAGATTCTCCCGCTTGCTAGTCAAGCATGATTGATTCACCTCAATTTTAAATAAGGGTGAAAATTTCGACTTCTAGCCTGACTCTATTATTGTGACATCGACTCCCATTAACCTCATTGGCGCTGTCACGAGAAATTCCTGATTCTGATGATTCTAGGTTTCTGCATTTAAACGCGCGTTCGGTCATAGATTGATCGGCACAAACTTCTTTGATTTTAGCTTTTGATTTAGAGATTCGTACTCCCCTATTTTTCATAACCCGTTTTTTGCTCCCTGTGCTACACCCATCAGGTTAGGGGGAGTCTTCAAAACGATATTTTAGATAATTTATCGCGGTGTGATTCAGGATTTAGTTACTGGGGTCACTATTTTTAGGGATCTTAGAGAAAATACATCATGCTGGTTCTCTAAACTTAACTAAAAACGGCAGGTTAAGTTAGTTTTAACGGGACAAGCTGCTTCTGTCAAGGGACTCCCTCTTAAGTCTAATCCGGTTAAGTTTG
>NZ_JBJUDF010000208.1:0-9368 GCF_046067725.1 Planktothrix sp. | reverse complement strand
GGATATCCAAAACTATAGCGAGAACCCCGATGACGTTGGGCTAAAATATCTCGAACATTATCGGGTTCTTCATTCCCAAACCCTAATTCACGGCGAATTTTTGCATGAGTCCATTCCGCTAACGCTTCTGCGGTTTGTACCGCCATTCCATGAAAATACAAATAATTCGTATAGTCGTTGGCGGCAAATAATTTTTGGGCGTATTCGGTGGCAATTTCTCCCACTGTTACCGCTTGCATCGGGAAAACATCAATCTGTCCGGTTTCTTTGGGGGCAAAAAAGTCCGCAATACACAACCGTCGCCCGGATTTTTGTCGAGGAAAGTCAAAACGAGCCACTTGTTTTTGATGATTTTCGGGGTCATAAATGAATAAAGAGTTATCTTCTGCTTGACAGGGAAAATACCCGTAAATCACTGTTGGATGTAATAAGTTTTCCGCTAGAATTTTAGCTTTCCATTCGGATAAAACCGGATAGACTTTTTCCGCTAAGAAAGCATCGTATTCTTCCCGTGATTGTTCTCTGGGTTTACGGAATTGCCATTGACCTACAATTAACGCTTGTAAATCTAAATACCAGAAAACCTCCTCTAAATCAATATGTTGCGGTTGTAAGATTTTTGTTCCCCAAAAAGGCGGTATCGGACGGTCAATATTAACATCAACGGCTTCAGAACGTTGGGTATCAATTACGATTTCTTCTGTCTCTTCAGAGGACTCAGATATAACGGTTTCTACTTTAACTCTCGTTTTCTTCGCTTCCGCATATTCCCCTAAAAATCCTTGGCTATCATCCCATTGTCCGGCGGCTTTGGCGGGCATTAATTTATCCATAAAGTTCAAGTCGGAAAAGGCATCTTTGCCATAAATAACTTGACCTTTATAGGTGTTTTGACAATCATCATAGACAAATTTAGGTGTTAACGCCGCCCCCCCTAAAATAACGGGAACTTTGATTCCGGCTTCGTTAAAGGCTTCTAAATTCTCTTTCATAAAAGCGGTGGATTTGACTAATAATCCACTCATGGCAATACAGTCGGCGTTGTGTTCTTGGTAAGCGTTGATAATATTTTCAACGGGTTGTTTAATTCCTAAATTAATCACCCGATAGCCGTTATTGGATAAAATAATATCGACTAAATTTTTACCAATATCATGCACATCCCCTTTAACGGTTGCAATGATAAAAGTCCCTTTGGAATTATCCCCCGTTTCTGATTTCTCCATGTAGGGTTCTAAATAAGCAACGGCGGCTTTCATGGTTTGGGCAGATTGTAACACAAAAGGTAACTGCATTTGCCCAGAACCAAACAATTCTCCCACAACTTTCATGCCATCTAACAGCAAATTATTGATAATATCCAACGGCGGATATTGTTTCAATGCTTCGGCTAAGGCATCATCTAATCCTATACGTTCTCCGTCAATAATATGACGTTTTAAGCGTTCTTCTACGGGTAGGTTAGCATCTCCAGAGCGATCTCGTTTTGTGGTTTTTCCTTCAAATAAAGTGGTGAGTTTTCCTAATGGGTCATAGACACAAACATCGCCATTAAATTCTCGTTGATCATAAATTAATTTACGACAAACTTCTTGATGTTCAGGGTCGATTTTGGCTAGAGGTAAAATCTTATTGGCACTGACAATAGCTGAATCTAACCCCACTTGCATTGCTTCATGAAGAAACACGGAATTTAACACTTGTCGTGCGGCTGCATTTAACCCAAAGGAAATATTAGAAACCCCTAAAACAATATGACATCCGGGTAATTCTTGACGAATTTGGCGAATAGAATCAATGGTTGCTTTGCCGTTATTTCGGTCTTCTTCAATTCCGGTCGAAATCGGTAAAGCTAAAGGGTCAAAAAAGATTTCATGGGCGGGAATTCCATAATTAATGGCATCATTATAGGCGCGTTTAGCAATTTCAAATTTTTTCTCTGCTGTCCGCGCCATTCCGTCTTCGTCAATGGTTCCAACGACCACTGCCGCACCATATTTTTTAGCGATTTCTAACACTTTATAAAAGCGTTCTTCGCCGTCTTCATAGTTAGTAGAATTCAGTAAACATTTACCCCCAGCAACTTTTAACCCGGCTTCCATTTTCTGCCATTCTGTGGAGTCTAACATCAAGGGTAAATTTACGTTAGTCACGACGCGAGATACCAATTCACGCATATCTCGCACCCCATCACGTCCGACATAATCGACGTTAACATCTAAAATTTGGGCGCCTTCTTTTATCTGGGATTTTGCTAGAGAGACTAACCCATCCCAGTCTTCAGCATTCAGTAAATCTCGGCATTTTTTCGACCCACTGGCGTTAAGACGTTCCCCAATAATTAAAAAGGAGTTTTCTTGTTCATAAGTTTGGGTACTATAAATAGATGCAGCGGCGGGAATAAACTGCGGTATTCGTTCTTTAGGTTTGAGGGTTTTGGAAATTTCAGCTAAGGCTTGAATATGCTCATATCGGGTTCCACAACAGCCGCCAATTACCTGCACTCCTAAATCTTCTACAAAGTGCATTAACGCCATTCTTAGTTCCATAGGCGTTAATTTATAATGGGCTTTCCCGCCAATATTTTCGGGTAAACCAGCGTTAGGAATACAGGAAACGACAAAGGGAGAATGTTCAGCTAAATAGCGAATATGTTCTTTCATTAAATCAGGGCCAGTGGCGCAATTTAACCCTAAAATATCAATTTTATAAGGCTCTAAAATGGTTAACGCCGCGCTCATTTCTGACCCGACTAACATGGTTCCAAAGGATTCCATTGTTACAGAAACCATAATCGGACGACGTTCTCCTTTTTTAGCAAAAACATCCTCAATTCCATTTAAAGCGGCTTTAATTTGTAGGACATCTTGGCAAGTTTCAACGATGAATAAATCTACTCCTCCATCAAATAATCCCTCCGCTTGTTCAGCAAACGCATGATGTAAGGTATCAAAATCAATATGTCCGAGGGTGGGTAATTTGGTTCCTGGGCCCATTGAACCAGCAACAAATCTCGGTTTTTCGGGTGTAGAATATTCTTGGGTTAAACGTTTAGCTAATTCAGCGGCAGTTTTGTTTAAATCATAAGCTTTATCGGCTAAATCATATTCGCCTAAAACAATCGAAGTTCCCCCAAAAGTATCGGTTTCAATGACGTCTGCACCTGCTTCTAAAAAGCCTCGATGAACGTTAGCAACGGCTTCGGGTTTTGTATACACTAAATATTCATTACAACCTTCATAATCTTTTCCGCCAAAATCATCTGCTGTCAGGTTTTGGGTTTGTAGGTTGGTTCCCATTCCTCCATCAAAGACGATAACGGGACGTTCAGGACTGTGGAGGCGGTCTAAAAATGCGCTTTTCATAGAGTGTTAATGATAGGGAGTCCGGGTAATTTTACAATTGTACACAAATACCTTTAGTATTTTAACTGATCTTGTCAGTCTATAGAACAATCACTCACTTCTCGTACTCAAAAAAAGTAAATTTATTATTAAATATTTGATCATAGCTATGATAAAATAATAAATTATTGTTTGATGGTTTTTCAAGATGGTCAATCAATTATTTTATGGAGATAACTTAACAGTCTTGCGTAAATATATTAAAGATGAATCTGTAGATTTATGTTATATTGATCCTCCGTTTAACTCTAAACGTAACTATGATCAAATTTATAATAATTTAGGGAAAGAAGATCGAGCGCAAGCCCAAGCCTTTATTGATACTTGGACTTGGGATGATCATGCAAATCAAGGTTTAGATGAAATTTTTAGTAATGATCAAGGTCATTTTACCCAACAAAGTATTGATTTAATTGCGGGATTAACAAAAGTTCTGGGTAAAGGTGGACTTTTGGCTTATTTAGTGAGTATGACTTTGAGAATTGCAGAAATTTATCGTGTTTTAAAATTAACAGGAAGTTTTTATTTACATTGTGATCAAACAGCGAGTCATTATTTAAAATTACTGATAGATTCTATTTTTTGTTCTCAGGGTGGAGATTTCAAAAATGAAATAATTTGGAAAAGGAAAAGTGGGAGAGGAGAAACTAATCATAAATCTTCTCGTTTTGGAGTTTCTACAGATACTATTTTATTCTATACAAAATCTAATCAATCTTGTTTCAATAGTCAATTTTCTTTTGAGGTAGAAGGGTATTCAAATTATGTAGATAAATCTTTTAAATATGTTGATGAAAATGGGAGACGTTATCAAGCTGATAACCTAGCTAGTCCTTCTCCCCGTCCTAATTTAATGTATGAATATAAAGGATATAAACCCCCGGCTACTGGATGGGCAATTTCAAAAGAAAAAATGGAACAATGGGATCAAGAAGGACGATTACATTTTCCTAAAGATACAACAGGAAGAATTAGAAGAAAACGTTTTTTAGATGAATTGCAAGGTAAACCCATCCAAAATTTATGGGATGATATTCAACCGATTTCTTCTCAAGATAAAGAACGTTTAGGTTATCCTACACAAAAACCCGAAGCTTTATTAGAAAGAATTATTCAAGCTAGCAGTAATCAAGGAGATATCATTTTAGATGCTTATTGTGGCTGTGGGACAACCGTTGCTGTATCACAACGTTTAGACCGTCAATGGATAGGAATTGATATAACTTATCAAAGTATTAGTTTAATTTTAAAACGGTTAGAAGATGCTTTTGGTCAAGGAATTTTAGAACAAATTCAACTCAATGGAATTCCTAAAGATATGAAATCGGCGGAAGCATTAGCCAATAAAAAAGATGATCGCACCCGCAAGGAATTTGAAAAATGGGCCGTTTTAACTTATAGTAATAATCGGGCAGTAATTAACCCCAAAAAAGGCGCAGATAAAGGGATTGATGGGATTGCTTATTTTCGAGGAGAACAGGATGAACCCGAAAAAATTATTTTACAAGTTAAATCCGGTAATATTAAATCAGGAGATATTCGAGATTTACAAGGAACCTTAACCCTAGAAAAAGCAGCGATGGGAATTTTAATTACCTTAAAAGAACCCACAAAAGAGATGATTAAAACCGCTAAATCTGCTGGAATTTATCAAAATCAATATATGAGTCAAAGTTATGATATAATTTCAATGGTAACGATTCGAGAAATCATTGAAGAGAAAAAACGGTTATCAATTCCATTAGGATATGAAGTTTTAAAATCAGCAGAAAAACAAAAAGAAGTCAAAGCAACCCAATTAACTTTAGGGATATAAATCATACAAAAAACCCAGTTTCTTAAAGAAACCAGGTTTTTAATAAACTGAATTATTGAGCGTTAGGTGCAGGAGTTTCAGGGGGAAGAATAACGACATTAATCACATGAATAACGCCGTTGCTGGCATTGATATCTGGTTGAACCACTTCAGCATCATTAACTTTAACTTTGCCTTCAGCTACTTCTAAATTAACCGGGTCTCCTTCAACTGTAGCGACTTCACCGGGTTGAATTTCAGCCGAGGCAACTTTTGTGGGTAGAACGTGATATTGAAGAATTTTAGCCAATTTTTCTTTATTTTCTGGCTTCATTAACTCTTCTAAGGTTCCCGCAGGTAAGGCGGCAAAAGCTTCATCGGTAGGAGCAAAAACCGTGTAATTGCCTGCACCAGACAAGGTTTCTGTTAACCCAGCGGCTTCAACGGCTTTTGTAAACGTACTAAAAGAAGGGTTGCTGCTGGCAATTTCTAAAACCGTTTCTGACTCGTTGGAGGCTAAAGTGACTCCTGTATCAGTGTTTTCAGAGGCTACTGCAGGAGTTGTAGTAGCTGTGGTGGCTGTGGTTTCAGAACCCGGAGTTGGGGAAGCTGTGGTGGCTGTGGTTTCAGAAGCCGGAGTTGGGGAAGCTGTGGTAGCTGTGGTTTCAGAAGCCGGACTTGGAGAGGTGGCGGTTGTTGTTGTAGGGGTTGTTGCTTCAGGAGTCCCTGTGGCTTGTTCTGTGGCGGGTTGTTCAGGGGTGGTGTTGGTGGCGCTCGGTTGAGAGCAAGCACCCAAAGCAGCGACACTGCTGACGGTAGCTAACAAAATCAAAAATTTTTTGGTCACTTGAGTCATGTTATTCATAGTTTAGGCGTTTTGTTTGTAAACAGGTACACAAACGGTTGATGTAATTCTACGCATAGTAACATATCTTTACAAAATTTCAAGCCCTGTGATGTGAACGACCCACATTCTCTACGACTAAGTGGGTTGGGTCGAGAAACTGTAAATTGCTCCAGGGGGTAGGATAAGCATCGATGGAGGCTGGGGAATTTCATCTGCGGTTAACGTCACAACTTTTCCATCCGGTTAAATACTAATTGATTCTTCGGTTTATTCATCGTTAGAAATTAGATCACGTTGTGATTTACTCGAGTTTAGTCTGTGCTTGAATATCTATTTCATCTAAAGGTTCTTCAATCGCATTCCGAATCCAATTTGGGTCAAATTCTCCCTTTGTAAACGCTTTAATTTTAATCTCAATACTCATATCATCGGCTTTATCAGATAATCTTTGCAACATTTCAAAAAATTCAAAAACTTGAGCTTTATTCAAAACTGAACTCAGGGTATAACGTTTAGCGGCTTGTTTACCATCCACAATATCAGCTAATACCGTCCGAGTTAAACTGCTATTAGCTGACTTGTACTCAACCGTCGGTTTTTGTTCTGCAACCTTTGAACCTGTATTTTCCGTTAACGAATCAGAATAGTTAATAGAATCTAGTTGAGTTTCATCATTTTCAGGTTCAATAATAGGTGATTTTTGTTGAAACTTTTCAACAATACGGGGTGCTAATAAATAACCGGATAAATCTAATTCATCGGCTGGAATATGGCGATTAAAACTAATTAACGCTGGTTTATCAATTGTTATACTATCCCCCAGAATTTTAAGTTGAGGAACATATCCTATATTACCATCTGTGATCGCTCCTAAGATAGCTTTCTTAATCGGTTCATCACTTAATAACTTAGGATAACCGGGAAACCGGAAAAAATAACTAATGAGTTCATCTCCCTGAATCACCCCGATTTCAGATTCATTAATTTTAGAATAACTAATCATTTTAGAAACGGTAATTGAATTAAAAACATGATTTTTTAACGCATATAAAACCCGATCTTGTAAATTTTGACTGGTGTTAATTTGAGACTGCAAATCAATCATTTCTAACTTGATTTTAGCTTGTTCTTGGGGACGTAAAGGTAATAAAATTTGTTCATAGAGACGACGTAAACTCGCATCTAAACTGGATTTTGCTTCTTTTCCTTTTTCTTTTAACTCATCCAAATCCTCAATAGAAAAATTATATTTTTCCTGATCTTTCACTAAACAATTGACTGCTAATAACGTCCGAGTAGCTTTTCTAGCTTTATCAAATTGGATGTTATTAGGAACAACAAAAGCAATGGCATTTTTATAATCCCGTTTATCATTTCCTCGATTTTCTAACCACCTCATGCCGTCTTCTTGTAAAGATTCTGTGCTTTTTTCCGCCCAACGGGCATCTAAATAAACCGTACAAAACTGATTAATATGGTCAGGAATTGCACTGGAATCCTTCGGCCATAAAACGACCTTTCCCTGGGCATTTTTTAAACTATTTTTCAAATCTCCCTGAATGCGTTCTAAAACTTCATCACTGCTAATTTTATGCTCTTCATCTGCTACTAATTTATTGAGATTGGCTTTGGTTTCAAACCGATAACGCTGTCCAACATAATGCAGATAAAGTAATTCTTCTCGTAAATCATTTAATACCGTAACAATTGTATTTCGATCTAAACCAGGGGCTAAACACGCGCCGACAATTTCCTGTTCAAACACCCCGCGTTCTTCCCCACCTCTGGCGCCAAACGAATACATTAAAATCGCAGAAGCCAAACGACTCCCAACCTTCAAACTCGACATAGTTGGCACATCTTGAGCAATTCGTTGGTCTACAAAATTTACCTTAGCTTTTGTACCAATTAAATCAGCGGCTATGACAGCACTATAATTATCTCGTTCACCGACTTGACTAAAAAAAGCACTTTTCACCGCTTCATGGTCAAACAAAACATTCCCCGGTGAAATTAACCATGAGAGGTCATTTTTTTCCCGCAACGCATAAACCATTGAAGCTAGAAATTGTAACGCGCCTCTAGTGCGTTGATAACTGGGTAAACTACCCCAACGGTGATACATTAAATCTAACAAATCCGGGTGAAACGGATAACTTAACTTAATGCGTTCTTCTAATAGTTTGGCTTGCTGTTCAACTTCCTGTTTTTCTCGGTTTGTGGTGGTATAACTTTCTCGAAATTTGCGAAATAATGCCGCTTGCTGACGGGCGACTTCGGCAATAATTTCTGTATTCCCAATATCAGTAAATAACCGTTTTCGCACCACCTCCATCACTTCATCCCCAGAGACGGGCTCTTTTTTCGCATCAATGCGACTAACGAGTTTATCTAAAACACTCAATAACCCTTCATTTCCTACCGCTTCTTGTACACTAGCTTGCAGAGAATAAACTAAAACTGTTTTAGGCAATTCTCGCACCACTTCTGTAAGTTTCTGCACAAAGGTTAACACTTGTCGCCCAAAGGTAGAGTCCCCAAGCTGTATTCCCATTGCATTTTCCACATAAACCAAAAATTCATCCATGAGGATAAGAGTTGGTTTATCTCCTATTATTTTTCTTAAATCGTTATTACCTGGTGCGGTGCGGTTTTTATCATCTGCTTCTATTAATTGATACGCTTCATTTCCCCCAATTTGCCAAGCTAAATATCCCCAAGGGGTAAGAATTTGCGGGCCGTTTTCAATTGAAATACCCGTTGAAGCACTAATATCTAACCCAATAAACGCAGCCACCGTCACGTCCCCAGGGTCAGGTAAGGGGTCTAACTGAGGAATTCCCCGCAGTTGGTCACGGTGTTTAGCAAGGTGATAAAGACTTAACAGGGTGTGGGTTTTCCCTCCGCCAAAGGGGGTACGCAGTTGAATTACCCGGTTTCCGGCATCTCCCTGTAATCCTTTGAGAACATCAGCTAAAATACCTCTGAGTTCTCCGGTTAAGTAGGTGGAATTAAAGAAGTCACGGGCATCTCGATACAACCTGGGGCATTTTGGTTCTTGGCGAATAACACTGCCTAAGTTAGCGGCATAGGTGGCATTATCAAGGTTGCCATCGAGAATATCAGGATGGGGAGTAACAACTTGTGTCCAGGGTTTCAATTGATAAGCGGTCATGGTTTTTTTAGGGAAATAAACAACAATTTGAAAACAATTAATTACTGATAACTGGTACAGACGCGCCATGGCACGTCTCTACTTAAGGTTTTTGTTGCGTAAACAAATTATCCTCAACTAACCGTTTCCAAGATGCTAATAAAGTAT
>NZ_JBJUDF010000207.1:0-2637 GCF_046067725.1 Planktothrix sp. | reverse complement strand
CCCTTCCCTAATAGGGAAGGGGGAGTAATTAATGATTTTTGATGTTTAATAGTAATAATTAGTCCCCCCTCTCCTTGCAGGAGAGGGGGTTAGGGGGAGAGGTCATACAAATTTTGGGAGAAAATGAAACAGCCCTGCCCTACTCCCCCTGCTCCCCTTCTCCCCCCGCTCCCTAACTTCTGTAACGGTTCTTTACGACTACTACAGACAGAAGCACCATCAGTGTTACGATTCCGTAAAAACATCATTGAGTGATTTTTTATGGCAGAAACACTGACTGGACAACCACCAAAGTTCGGTGGCAGCACTGGTGGCTTATTAACAAAAGCTCAAGTGGAAGAAAAATATGCAATCACCTGGACTAGCACCAAAGAACAGGTGTTTGAAATGCCCACAGGCGGTGCAGCCATTATGAACGAAGGAGACAACCTCCTCTATTTAGCCCGCAAGGAACAATGTCTTGCTTTAGGTGCTCAACTGCGTTCAAAATTCAAACCTAAAATAGACAACTATAAAATCTATCGCGTTTTTCCTAACGGCGAAACCGAATATCTGCATCCCAAAGATGGCGTTTTCCCTGAAAAAGTTAATGAAGGACGTCAAGCTGCTAATAGTGTTGCCCACAATATCGGTAGTAACGTTGATCCGGCTAAAGTCAAATTTACAGGTAAATCTACCTCTGACGTTTAAAACGCTTTGAGTCATTCAAGGGCACCATGCCCATAAACATATTAGGATGAAGGATGGTTTATTCTCTCCTTCATCCTTTGTTTTTTATTGTTCGCCATTAGTCGCCATGATTTTTCCAGATTTCTCCCAATTTGCTCAACGCGCAACGACCGGAAATTTTATTCCAGTCTATCAAGAATGGGTGGCTGATTTAGATACTCCGGTTTCTGCGTGGTATCGGGTTTGTGCTGACGAGCCCTATAATTTTTTGTTAGAATCGGTTGAAGGTGGCGAAAACATCGGGCGTTATAGTTTCTTAGGGTGTGATCCAGTTTGGATTTTAGAAGCTAAAGGCGAGCGCACGGTGCAAAAATGGCGAGATGGAAGCATTAAAGAATTTACAGGTGATCCCTTCAACGCTTTAGAAACCTGTTTAGAACCTTATCATCCGGTCAAATTACCCCAACTCCCCCCAGGAATTGGCGGACTTTTTGGGTTTTGGGGTTATGAATTAATGCAGTGGATCGAGTCCCGTGTTCCCGTTTATTCCCCCAATTCCAATGATTTACCCGATGGGTTATGGATGCAGGTTGATCAATTATTAATCTTTGATCAAGTTAAACGTAAAATTTGGGCGATCGCATACGCAGATACTCGCAATACCGATTTAGAAACGGCCTATCAACAAGCTTGCGATCGCGTTCAACAATTAGTTGCTAAACTTCAATCTCCCTTATCTCCAGAAAATACCCTTTTAGAATGGGCTCCCCCCGATCATCAACCCCCATTAACCTACAAAAGTAACGTTTCCCAAGAGCAATTTTGCGCCAATGTGGAAAAAGGCAAACAATATATTAAAGCCGGAGATATTTTTCAAGTGGTTTTATCTCAACGGTTAACCACAGAATATTCCGGTGATCCCTTTTCCCTCTATCGTTCTTTGCGGTTAATTAATCCGTCTCCTTATATGGCTTATTTTAACTTTGGGAATTGGCAATTAATTGGTTCGAGTCCCGAAGTCATGGTAAAAGCGGAAAAAAATCCCGACGGAAAATTAATCGCCACCGTCCGTCCCATTGCGGGAACCCGTCGCCGAGGTCAAACTCCTCAAGAAGATCAAGCCTTAGCCGAAGATTTACTACAAGATCCCAAAGAAGTCGCGGAACACATTATGTTAGTCGATTTAGGGCGCAATGATTTAGGGCGAGTGTGTCAAATGGGAACCGTTAAAGTTGATGAATTAATGGTCATTGAACGTTATTCCCATGTCATGCACATTGTTAGTAATGTTATTGGAGAATTAGCAGAAAATAAAACCGCCTGGGATTTATTAAAAGCTTGTTTTCCAGCCGGGACGGTTAGTGGCGCGCCTAAAATTCGGGCGATGGAAATTATTCATGAATTAGAAGGCTGTCGCCGTGGCCCCTATTCTGGGGTTTATGGTTACTATGATTTTGAAGGACAACTCAATAGTGCGATTACTATTCGTACCATGATTGTTCAAGATCAAGGTCAAAATCAACATCAAGTTAGTGTTCAAGCGGGTGCGGGTGTTGTTGCTGACTCCCAACCGCAAAAAGAATATGAAGAAACCCTGAATAAAGCACGGGGGTTATTAGAAGCCATTCGGTGTTTAAAAGGGTCATAGCGCGTCCCTCTAAGGGCGAGAAGACCTCGCCCCGACAGGGTATGATAGGAATAAACTCCCGACTTGCCAACACCTGCTACACTGATGGAGAAATTCTATTCTTCTGGATCATGTCTTCCACTGCAACTCCTTTACCGCCTACTTTAGAACGAATGGTACAGCGTTTTAAACGCGCTTCTTCTAATAAATTGCGCTATGAACAATTAATGACCATCGCCCAAAAACTCCCCCCCTTTCCTGAAGATCAGAAAATTGCTGATAATAAAGTTCCCGGTTGTGTGTCCCAGGTTTATGTGATTGCTGAGTTAGATGAACAAGGA
>NZ_JBJUDF010000206.1:0-3183 GCF_046067725.1 Planktothrix sp. | reverse complement strand
TTTTGCCATGTCTTGAACTTCAGGATCAGGATCATCAATCGCTCGTTGTAGAATTTGATTCATTTGTGTTGCGAAATCATAAATTCGGATTAAATCTCGAATCGCATTTTTTCTGACTTCTGCATTGTCATCTTGAAGCGATAAACTTAAGGCGCGACTGAGGGGTTTTAACGTGCGAGTTCCGATTTCTGAAAGCGCTGCTAACACTAAACTCCGTTGATTAGAATCAGAAGAGATTAAGACCTCTAATAACGGTTGAATAGCTCTGGAATCTCCCTTTTGAGCCAGTTCCCAAATGGCATGACTTCTAATATCTGGGTTAGTGTGTTTTAAATCCTGAATCCATTGTTCCTGGGGATCAAGTTTAGACCCATAGGGAAGTTGAGGAAGATTAACCGTATCCGTGAGCGGACTATTAACTCCAACCGGTTTCTCAGAGGATTGATCAGGAATAGAAACCTGTAAGGACTCTCGATAACTATTTTGCTGGGTGGCAGAACTCGGAGGTTGATTCGGCTGAAGAACCGTTGGGACTGTTTGCATTTCTCCGGGTGAAACCGTTGTCACCGGGGGACGTTGAGTTTGAGGAAGTGGGGAAGCAGGGGTTACGGTTTGTGCTTCAACATCCACAACAACATCCTCCTCATCTGGAGGAACATTGATCAGTCGAATTAAAATTAAAATGGCTCCGCCCGTGACAATTAAAGCTCCTATCCCCAACAGTAAAACCTTTGAAGGTAAGCGGAAGGAAGATTTTTTGGGTTCAGGTTTTTTTTGAGCGTCTGGGGTCGGGGATTTTTCAGGGGGACTTTGGGCCATTTGCCACAACAGGTCAGAACGCTCTACATCCACTAAGGTACTGTTGTGCGTGTTTGTGAGTGGTTGGGTTTCGTTCTCAACCGTCGCCATTGCACCACTGACACCGGAGGTTCCCCCCCAGTAGGCAATACAAGCGAATATTAATAAGGTCAGGCGATAAAAAGGAGCCATGAGACTCAATTGAATGGGTGATCGATGCTGATTGATATCCGCTACAACCAAGTTAACAGAGGTTGTCATCAGTTAACACTGCTCAGGCGGGTAAACGCTAGATCATCAGACTATGACCGGAAAAAGTTTAAAGTCAATCAAAAAGCTTTCCTGTTGTTGCACGAGTTTTGCTCCTAGCTATTATCTTTTAAACATGGTTCAAGATCGTAAATTTATTACCACTGAGCCCCTGTTGACGGGGGGAGAACAAGCGGAGTCTGTCGTCTGGATGGCTATTTGTCAACACTTTAGCCCACGAGATTGTATTGCCTATTGGCGTTATCCGATTTTCTCAAAACTAGGAACGTTTCGCAAAGAACCCGATATTTTAATCGTAGATGCACAATTGGGATTAATTATTATTGAGGTGAAATCCATCACGATTGATCAAATTCTAGGAATTACAGGTCATCGTTGGGAACTCCAAGAATTTTATACCACCCAGGCGAATCCCTATCAACAGGCAGAACATCAATTATTTGCCCTCTTAGATTATTGCAATTTAGAACCTATCCTGCATCAAAAGGTTCCAGGTCGTGTCATCGTCGCCTTACCTCGCATTCTTCAGTCCCAATGGCAACATCGAGGTTTTCATGATTTACCCAGTTCTCCCCCTATTTTATTTCAAGAAGACTTCAGCCCACGCACCGTTACCCCTGATCCTGCTAGTTTAATTGAAAAAATTAGGAATGCACCGTTAGTGGTCAGGGGAGGTCAACTGTCTCAAGAACAATGGCGAATGTTAAAAGCTATTATTAGTGGAACGCCGTTATTTCGTGCACCCAGTCGTCGATTTTTTTTCAATTCAACGGATCATTTAGAAGCTTCTTTAACCCGTAGTGCCGTCTTAGCAACGGTTAGACAACGGATTTCCGAACTGGATTTACAACAGGAACAAATTGCTAAAGTTATCCCTCCTGGCCCCCAACGAATTCGAGGGATAGCGGGTTCAGGAAAAACCGTATTATTGTGTCAAAAAGCCGCCCAAATGCACCTTAAGTATCCTGAATGGGATATTGCTTTAGTCTTTTTTAGTCGCAGTTTATATGATGTCATTTTACAACAAATTGATCAATGGTTAAGGCGATTTAGTTGTCATCAAATCTCCTACAATCGGCACAATTCTAAATTAAAAGTTCTCCATGCTTGGGGTTCAAAGGAGCAACCCGGCTTTTATCGAACGATTTGTCAAGCGGCGGGAATTTGGAGCCAAAGTGTTCAACGCACCACTCGTTTAAATGCCAATGAAGCTTTAGCAGAAGCTTGTCATCATTTATTAGCATCGGCAACCATTCCGGCTATTTTTGATGCGGTTTTAATTGATGAAGGTCAAGATTTGATGGTTGATGATGATCTGAAATTTGAAGGAAAACAACCGTTTTATTGGATGGCATATCAAGCTTTACGTCCGGTGAATCTGGATCAGGGAAATAGTCCAGAACCGATTCAAAAACGATTGATTTGGGCTTATGATGAATTGCAAAGTTTAGATAGTTTAAAGATTCCCACCGCCAGCGAATTATTTGGGGATGAGTGGGGACAATTTGTAACCGGAGAATATGGAAACGGGATCAAAAAAACAGAGATTATGTCCCGATGTTATCGGGTTCCCGCCCAAATTTTGACGGCAGCTTATGGCATTGGATTAGGGTTACTACGTCCCCAAGGGTTATTAACAGGAATGAATTGGGTTGAAGATTGGGAAACATTGGGGTATAATGTAACGTTACCCAATCGAGTTTTTAACGAAAAACAATCCTATCAATCTCCTGTAAAAAGGGGTGAACAAATTACCCTCCAGCGTAGCGATCAAAATGCTCCTAACCTTGTCGCTGAATTTTGGAAAAAACCTCTAATTGAATTTGAAGTTTATCGTTCTCGTTTAGAAGAATTAACCGCATTAAGCGATCGCATTCTTTATAATTTAAAAATCGATGGATTGCGCCCCAGTCGAGAAATTTTAGTGATTATTTTAGGAAGCGGATGGGAAGCGATTCAACTCGAAACAACCGTTGCTAATTTTTTAATGCAGCAAGGAATTGATATTTTTATCCCTGGAACACCCGATTGTAATATTCTTAAACCCAGTTCTCATAATCTCCATGCGAATCAATTTTGGTGTGAAGGGGGAGTAACAATTTCTCGCATTCATCG
>NZ_JBJUDF010000205.1:0-4894 GCF_046067725.1 Planktothrix sp. | reverse complement strand
TACCGATGAAGCGTTACAAATTGTGCCCCAAGAAATTCGTTGGGCTTCTGTGGGAGTGGGAGCTTCTAATTATCAAACTGCCTTACAAGTGGTGCTTCCGGCTGCCTTACCTGCGATTTTAACCGGAGTCACCTTAGCCGTCGCCCGGGCAGCCGGAGAAACTGCACCCCTATTATTTACCGTTGTTTATACCAATAACTGGCCTAAAGGCCCCCTGTCTCCCACCCTTCCCTCCCTCGCCTATTTAGTTTATGAATTTGCCAGAGGATTTGATAAAGTTTTACAGGAGTTTGCTTGGGCAGCATCCCTGGTCTTGGTGGCTTTAGTGTTATTAACGAGCATGATTGCTCGGTTTGCAACTCGTCAAAAACAGTTTTAGGTTGAAAATTTTAACCTAGGATCGTTTTTCCTAGGGTCGTTTTAACCTGTCATCAGAATTAGTATTGATTACTTCAATTAACTACTTAATTTTGATGTTAAATTTCTGCTTTATTCTATACTTTAAGGAGTTTTTCTCATGTACGATGTGTATCACTATGCTCCAGTGGAAATGGAAACCGTGATCAAGACGGAAAATATTGATATCTACTACGGTGATTTTAAGGCGGTTCGGGGTGTTTGTTTAGACATTTATAAAAATAGAGTCACTGCTTTTATTGGGCCGTCGGGCTGTGGAAAGAGTACGATTTTACGCTGTTTTAATCGTCTTAATGATTTAATCCAAAGCTTTCGATTAACGGGAAATATATTCTATCATCATCAAAATCTTTATGCCCCTAATGTTGATCCGGTAGAAGTTCGTCGTCGCATTGGGATGGTCTTTCAAAAACCGAATCCGTTCCCGAAGTCAATTTATGATAATATTGCCTACGGTGTTCGGGTGAATAAATTAGCTAAAAATAAAGCAGAATTAGATGAAATTGTAGAGCGATCGCTACGTCAAGCGGTATTATGGGATGAAGTCAAAGATAAATTGAATCAAAGTGGGTTTGCTTTATCAGGCGGTCAGCAACAACGTCTTTGTATCGCCCGCGCTATAGCGATTAATCCTGATGTAGTGTTAATGGATGAACCCTGTGCTTCTTTAGACCCGATTTCAACTTTAGCTGTTGAAGATTTACTCCATGAATTGAAGGAAAATTACACCATTATTATTGTTACCCACAATATGCAGCAAGCCACACGAGTTGCAGATATGACGGCATTTTTTAACGCCAAAGCCATAGAAGGGGGTAAACGCTTTGGCTATTTAGTGGAATATGATGACACCCAAACTATTTTCCAAAATCCCAAAGAAGAAGCCACTCAACAATATGTTAGTGGTCGCTTTGGTTAAAGAAAAAACGATTAACGGATGACTGAGTAGGGGTAGGAAAACTCTGCAAAGGGCGGGTTTTTCCCGCCCCTACAATTAGGGGTTTTTAATCCATTGGCGTAGGAGATTGTTAGAGTCGATAGGAGCGTTACCACTCCTACCTCTCCTTCAGAACCGTGCGTGAGATTTTCACCTCACACGGCTCCTTGATAATTCCACCTTTGTTATAGGTACGATTCAAAACGGTTTTATTATTGTGATTCTTGATTAAGGAACCATCATTAGCCGTTTTTATGTCGTGACAATGCTTGTGAAGAAGTTGTAAATTATCATAGATGTCTTTACCACCTAATGATGTTGGTTGAATATGGTCAACTTCTACAATGTCTGTACTTGTAAAATACAAACCACAGTGAGGACAAATACCCTTTTGTTTCTTGATCAATTTGGAAACCCTCTTGGGAGTTTCAGGATATTCGCCTCGTCGCTTACTCCAGTAAATCCAGTTACCATCAAACGGACTAGCTTTACCCTTAACTTTTGTATGCCTTACTATTGGCGTACTAGCATGAGTGATTAATTCTAATCCATCTTCTGTACTGAAACACCAATTTTGATTATCTACTGTTCTCCAGTATTTATCTTTATTGATGCTCCCTTTTCCCCTCGTTCTTGCCCATGCTCTCAACTTGTTGTATGTTAGATGGTCAACCTTGCTAAAGGCTTCTTTGCTAACAACTGTTGAGTAATAGTTTGACCACCCTTTAATAATTGGATTTAGCTGACTAATTAAAGAAGCTTGTGGGGCGTTCTTATGAGTTCTTATTACTTCAGCTATCTTGACAAGATGAGTTGTGATTTTGGCTTTTGAGGGTGTGATTATTGTTTTAAAACCTAGCGGTGTTCCTATACTACTACTAGCACTTCCATAGTTTCCTACTTTGTGTTGTTGTATATGGAATCCTAGAAACTCAAACCCAACGTTTCCTTCAAATTCATTGAGGGTATGGGTCGTTCTAGTTTTACTTGGTTTTAATTCCAGTCCCATGTCACTTAACCATTCAGCGATTATTTCTTGACATTTTTTGACGACTTTCAAATCCTCGTGGATGATTACAAAGTCATCTGCATATCGGATTAAACTAAGGGCAGTGCGATTATTTTGTTTGCCACCTTTTAGAGTTTCTGCATATTGCTTGACTCTTTCTTCCATACCGTGTAGGGCAATATTCGCAAGTAAGGGAGAAATTACCCCGCCTTGTGGTGTACCTTCACTGGTAGGAAAAAGTTCTTTTCCGTCCATATACCCTGCTCTTAGCCAAACTTGAATTTGACGGCTTAATGTAGGGTATGTGTGTAATTTGTCAATTAATGCTTTATGGTTAATGCGGTCAAAGCATTTAGCAATATCAGCATCTAGCACATATTTGGCTTTTTGCTTAATAGTGAGATATATTGCATCAATCGCATCATGACAGGAACGTCCTGGTCGGAAACCATAACTGTTTGGCTCAAAGAGTGCCTCCCATTCTGGTTCTAACGCTAGTTTGATTAACGCTTGTAATGCACGGTCGTCTATTGTGGGGATTCCTAGTGGGCGGGTTTCGGTTGTACCCGATTTAGGTATCATTACTCTACGAGTAGGTTTTACCTGACTTGTCAACTTTAGTCGTCCTACAAGACTCATACGTTGTTTTGGTGTTAGAGATTTGACTCCATCCACACCTGCGGTATTTTTGCCTTGATTATCTTGTGTTACCCGACGTACCGCGATACATTTTGCCGACCAAGACCTAATCAGGGTCTTCTGAAGTTTGCGAACTGCTTTAACATCGCCTCGTTCACTCGCTTGAAATATTCTCTTTTGCAACTTAAAAGTCACCCGTTCTAGCTTGCGCCAGTTGATGTCTTTCCACTCCACCGTCTGATTTTTGTTCAGCGTTTTAGATTTATTCATTGCTACTTGTTCTATTTCTTTGGAATTACCGAGTATCTGTCAGCATATCCCTTGCATTACCAAGGGCGTTCGCTTTTGATACCATCCCTCCCCTAACTATCATTCGTTAGCTACTTACTGGTTATCGACCTTTTACCAGAGATAATTAGGGGTTACTTCGTTCCGATTACACATTTGTTTGAAGTCTTTAGCGTGATGCTATCCACCGGGTTTATTGGGCGGTGCTAATAAGTCGGAAAGACAACCGCTTATGCCCTATCCTTGCCTTTTGGCATGGTGTTAATCAAGTTTTGTCTTGATTTTAGCCATTACACCATTTATGGTGACGATGGTTTTGACACATCTTTGCTTTTGCTACGCATGGACTTCTTGCTCGATAGTTACCAGATTTGGCTACCAGTAGTTCTACCTTTTAACCCCGCTTTAGCTTAATAGTTGCTACCTAGTAAACTAGGGGTTATGCTTTCACCTCAGCACTTAAGGGGTAGGACTTGACGTACAACGTCTCACCTACAAATGTAATCAGTTATCACCAGTCTCATTAACTGGGTTAGCCGTCCCATAAGCCTTTCAGCTTATTTTTGGCTAAACGAATCGCACATCTTTAATCATACTTTGGCGTAATAGTTCCATTAAATAGTCTTGAGCTTGTTCTAAATTTAAGGTTTTGACTTGTTCTCGTAACAGTTGTAACTTGAATTGCTGTTCAAGACTGAGGTTTGCAGGCGTTTCCATATTCACTCCTCCGACTGAGTTGTGCAAATCACGAAGATTTGGACTGACTAAGTTGACCTGTATCACACTAAATGTAAAGTATCGTAACAACACCTTGACAAACTGTCCACAATGCACATTTTAAAAATAATCTCTGTTGCAAAAATTCACAATAAACTCAGAATCGACTTATCATAAAGGGTGAAGCCAAGAAACCTCAATGAATGAAGGGATTTTAACCGTGATGGATGCAATGGAATTTTTTCGCAAAAGTGCTGGCACCTGGCGATCGCAACGAACTACTCACCATTTAGCCTTTAGACAAGCGGAGAAAGGATCTTCCGATATTCAAGTCACCAGCTTAGATGCGGACGACCCTAGAGTCATCGAAATTTGTCAGATGCACAACGTTGACCCCAGTTTAGCCGCCGGGGGTGCTTATGTGACTTGGGCGGGGGAAATGGCTTGGGATAAAGACGATGAAAACCATAAAGGATCAACGGTGTTTGCTATTGTTCCTGATGCTGACAATCCCCGTAAAGGAAAAATGTTGCGAGAACGCGGTTATGCAGAAATTATACCGGTTGCAGGTCAGTTTGAAATGGATGAAGATGATGCTTTAATTTTAATTACTGAATATGAAACCATGAGTTCGATTGAACGCTTTTGGTTTGTCGGTTCAGATGTGCGAATGCGAACCAGTGCTGTTAAACGATTTGGTGGGTTTAATACTTCCACATTTTGTACCGAAATTCGGGTTAATCCTGATGCTGAAAATTCATCAGAATCGAGTTCTGAAGATAGCCAATTTTATTCAGCTTTCGGTTGGTAATCTCGTCGGGTGGGTGCGCTGCGCTTACCCACCTAATTCTTAATAAATTCAATTTTTTCTCAAGAATATTTTGTTA
>NZ_JBJUDF010000204.1:0-2553 GCF_046067725.1 Planktothrix sp. | reverse complement strand
AGTGGGAAGCCCACCTCAAGATGATTGCTCTCTCTGGGTTAACCAGGTAAGGTCACGGGCAGAACACCCGTTTATAGGTGTTAGGTCGAAGTCCAGCGATGGATGCAGCCGAGACACACTAACAGACCGAGGGCTTGACCTCTACTCTTGTCTTCTGATTCTCTATGCAGTCTTCAATGTTTTGTGATATTTTAAAGTTAATAATAACAACTGCCTTAATGTGCATTAGGGCAGTTGTTATTTTAGGATAAATCTTTTTTATTTTTCAGGAGTCTCTTGATCAATAAAAATTTTAATTGCTAGCTCTCCTACCGCCTTAGTTGCCACAGTATTATTTGCTACGGAAATTACACTACCAACGCCAGGTATAAGTTTAGCAAATTCTCCACTCAGTGTACTTAATACCCAATTAGCACCTAAACCTGTGCCTGCTGTTGCTATAAAGTTTGCTGCTGTTTCTTCTGAAAAATCAAGTCCACTTAAGTATCCAATAGACATTACCATAATTGTTTGAATAGCTCCAATAATTGGGAATGAAACTCCCGGAATCGGATTCGCACTAATCACTCCAGACAAAGCAGAACAAATATCAACTACACTAATAGCTTGCTTACGTTGAAAGTCTTTGATTTTTGATGTTCTTGCAATCGAGGGGGTTGTTTCTATGGGAAGATATTTAAGCATCTCTTTAACTAAGGTTTCAATATTCCATCTTCCATCGAACTCTGGATCTATTTCCGCACCTTCTCCTTCATAATACTCCGCATAAGTAACAGTAGGAACAACATCATTTTTAATATCAATAGATCTCTCAAAATGAGCTTTGCAATTTTTGTACAAAACTAGATGATTCCATAAAGATTTCGCGGAGGGTTCCGTCAGTTTAAGTTTAGCTGGATCATCCAGTTTCTCCCACTTGGAGCCGTAGACTAACTGATCACAATGGGTCAACACACCAATTAAACAAATTTTGCGAGAATATTTTTTATAAATTACTTGATATACTTCATCAAGAGCTTCTAAATCTTCTTTAACTCCTACATTAACATCACTGGCTTTACAAAGAAAGATAATTAAATCAGGAGGATATTGATTCACAGCATTCAAAATACTTTTAAGTGGAGTTCCTGCTGAATCTTTCTCAAGAGGATCTTTATTTTCTTGAAGACCTCTTGTGTCTAAAATATGAATAATTTCACGACCATCATACTGATTATAGTATTTTTTCCATTGAGCCTGTCCAGTTTGAGGCTGAATCATACTTACCTCAGCTACTTTTCTTCCACAAATAGCATTAATTAGAGATGATTTACCGGACTTACAACGACCCACAACCATGATACGAGGAGGACGCATTTCTAGGATCAAATGAAGAAGTTCATCTAAATATTTGTCCATTTCCTGTTGATAAGGAACCCAATCAGGAATAGAGGACACTAACTTTTTTAGTGCTGCAACCGAGGGCTCAATCGGATGATTTTTAACTTCAGACATACAATAACCCATTTAATTAATTTTAACTTGACAAATACTTTGGGTGTTAACGACTAAAATCAAAGAAGTATGGACTCTGTAAATTTCCTCAAAGTTATAAGTTTCGGTAAACTTCATCATCATTCCGTTTTCCCACTTTGAAGATGCGAATCTCACCTTCAATAATCCAGTAGAGAATCCGAAACTCACCTTGATCAACCCGATAATTACCAGAATACCCTTGTAACATTTTACAATCTTGGGGGATGGGATTTGCTTGTAAAGAAAAAATTTTCTTCACCACCTGCTTAAATTGCTTTGGGGGTAAATCATACAAGTCTTTCTCCGCCGATTTAGTCAAGCGGATGGCGTAACGTTCAGTCATTGATAATATTTTCTAAAGTTAAATCAGTGCCATGCAAAGCATTGTAACCTTGAATGACATCTTCTAATGTTACTAATTCTTGATAATTTTCTGACTTATTACTACTTTGATCAATATATTTTACAAATTCTAATTCTTGCAATCGTTTTAATTCCTCATAACTGATTAAAACAGCAACCGCTTGACCATTTTGCTCAATCACAACTTTCTCGCCCTGCTGTTCAACACGACTCAAAAGTTCTGAAAAATTCCCTTGAATTTCGGTAACATCAACGTTAGTCATTTTTAACTCCCCTTGAACTTGATGGAAACCTTAGCCTAAGATGATATTAATTTTAACCGCTAAAATTAAAAAATAAGTCTATAAAACCTTAACCTAACCTATGACCCTAACATCCTCAGTAGAATTTTTAGATGAATTTGACATTGTTGTTGTCGGTGCGGGACATTCAGGCTGTGAGGCGGCACTGGCTTCCGCGCGGTTGGGATGTCGTACCTTGCTATTGACTCTTAACCTGGATAAAATCGCTTGGCAACCTTGTAACCCGGCTGTTGGTGGCCCTGCTAAGTCCCAACTCGTCCATGAAGTCGATGCTTTGGGGGGGGAAATTGGCAAAATGGCCGACCGTACCTATTTGCAAAAACGGGTACTGAATATTTCTCGTGGCCCTGCGGTGTGGGCTTTACGGGCTCAA
>NZ_JBJUDF010000203.1:0-7935 GCF_046067725.1 Planktothrix sp. | reverse complement strand
TCTGGTTATTTTTTCCAGATGTGAAATTCAGTCTAGGACTTACAACTCCCCCTGTTCCCTGTTCCCTGCTATAAAATAGAAAAGTTGTTAACGTTTAATCAACGTTGCCAGATAGCAGAGAAAACCTTTAAAACGATGACCGTTGTGAATACCAAACCCATTAAAATTGCTGTTGTCGGGGATGTTCATGATCAGTGGGAAAATGATGACGCCCTGGCTTTAAAGTCTTTAGCGGTTGATTTAGTTCTGTTTGTGGGGGATTTTGGTAATGAGGCGGTAGAGGTCGTCAGAAGGATCGCTTCGTTGAATATTCCCAAAGCTGCCGTCTTTGGCAACCATGACGCTTGGTATACTGCAACCGAATGGGGGCGGAAAAAATGCCCCTATAACCGCAAAACCGAAGATTGGGTGCAGGAACAATTAGATATTATGGGGGAAGATCATGTGGGCTACGGAAAACGGGACTTTCCCCAGTTGCAGTTAACCGTTGTTGGCAGTCGTCCCTTTAGTTGGGGTGGCCCGGAATGGAAATATAACGAGTTTTATCAAGAACGATTTGGGGTGAACGGTTTTGAGGCCTCTACCCAACGCATGATTAAAGCCGTCCAAACCTCTAATTTTGACCGGGTTCTGTTTTTAGGTCACAACGGCCCAACAGGTCTGGGAGAGGCAGCCGAAGCCCCCTGTGGCAAAGATTGGAACCCCATCGGAGGAGATTTTGGTGATCCTGATTTTGCCGAGGCGATCGCCAAAAGTCGAAGTTTAGGCAAAACCATTCCCCTGGTTGCTTTTGGTCATATGCACCACACCCTACGCCACACGAAAGCTTATCCCCGTCAACGGTTAGTGACGAGCACTGAAGGGACGGTTTATCTCAATGCTGCTTGTGTCAGTCGCATTCGAGAAACGTCCCAAGGAAAACAACGGAATTTTTCCATCGTCACCTTAGATGCTCAACAAGTTTCGGAAGTGTCGTTAGTTTGGGTGGGAGAGGATTTTCAAATTGTTGAGGCGGAATTACTATATTCTGCAAGTGTGCTCTTGGCACAATCTTGATTTATGCTATAATTGCTTCTTAGCTCATGGATGAGCAATTGGAGAGGTGGCAGAGTGGTCGATCGCGCCTGACTTGAAATCAGGTGAACTGAAAGGTTCCGTGGGTTCAAATCCCACCCTCTCCGTTTCCGAGAACAATCGTTCTACAATTTGCATTGATAGAGATATTCATATTTATGACGAATATAATTGAGGAAAGGGTCAATTGTTAAAGGGGAACCTGTCACCCGTTCAATCAATTCTTGGGCTGTAAATTTACGACCGTGTTGATAAATATTCTGTTTGAGCCAATTTAATAATCCTTTGGCACTTCCTCGTTCAATTTCAAAGGGAATTTCAGGATCATCATGAACGACTTTCTCATAAATTTGGGCGGCGATTAAATTTCCTAATGTATAACTTTGGAACATTCCCCCAATCAATTCAATATACCAATGCACATCCTGTAAAACTCCTTCAATATCTGTTGTGGGAACAATGCCTAAATCCTCTCTATAACGTTCATTCCACGCTTCGGGTAAATCAGAAATCGCTAATTTTCCCTCTAACATGGCTAACTCTAAATCAAAGCGAATCATGATGTGTAAATTATAGGTGACTTCATCGGCATCCGTCCGAATTAAAGAAGGATTAACTTTATTAATAGCTTGATAAAATTGATGGGTTGTGACTTGTCCTAATTCACGCATAAATACCCCTTGTAACCGAGGATAAAACCATTCCCAAAATCCTCGACTCCGACCGATAATATTTTCCCATAAACGGGCTTGGCTTTCGTGTAAACCAGAGGAAGCGCCTGTGGCTAAGGGTGTTCCTTCTAACTCTGGAGAAATATTTTGTTCATACAAAGCATGACCTGTTTCATGAATGGTACTAAATAACGCTTGTTCGAGATGGTGTTCATAAACACGGGTGGTAATGCGAACATCATCAATGGAAAATTTTGTCATAAACGGATGTAGGGTTTTATCTTGTCGTCCCCGTTTTAAGTCATAACCTAAACAGTGAATCACCCCAATAGTAAATTTTAGTTGTTTTTTTTCAGAGAAAATTTGATATAAATAAGAATTATTTAAAGGTGAACAAGCGGTTAAGGTTTCAACGATGGGTACTAATTGTTGACGCAGAGGTTGAAACAGCGATCGCACCGTTGCTACTGTCATTCCTTCATCTTGTTGATCAACTAACGGATCGGCAATATGTTCATACCCTGGAAAGCATTGGGCATATTCCTGACTTAATTCTAAGGTTTTTTGTAAATAGGGTTGAACTACCGCAAAACTCCCGGCTTCCCGTGCTTTCGCCCAAGCGTTATAAGTGGCTGATTGATGTTGAGAAATTTCGGCCATCAGTTGGGAGGGAACTTGCACCGCCCGATGATAATCTCGACAGGTGACACGAATTAAACTGGCTTCTAGGGAATCATAGGGGAAGTTGGCTTCTTCGGTGCGTAGGTCTTCTAATAATTCTCCCACAATGGGATCGGTGAATTTTTCATGGGCTAAACGCCGTAACGTTGCCATTTGTCGCCCTCTGGCCCTCGCACCCCCAGGCGGCATATAAGTTGCTTGATCCCAATGCAGGAGGGAAATTGCCGCTTTAATATCGTTAATTTCCGTGAGGCGATCCAGCAGTTGTGTGAATTTTGGGTTGGGAGAGGAAGAAACGGACATGATAAAACCGATGAATCGGATGCTCAAACTTTACAACAGCTTAATCGATGTTGGACGGATGTTGATCAATCCTCACAATTGTTTTAGGAAAAATTCGGTTTTTCTGGACTGTATTGGAGTGGTGGGGTTTGATTTTTTCTCGAAACCCTGTCGGAATCATCTTCTTTTCTGGTATCAAAATTTTTTAACTCTACGTGATTCTACGGATTTATTCTCATTAAACTGAACATCTCAGCTTTTAATTATTCCTGATTTAAGGTAAGATTTAATCGGCTTATTCAAGACGGTCATCGATAATATGTCATCAATACCTTCTATCGATTCTTCTCATTCTGTTACTTCCTCCACTGACGTAACAAACAAAACTCGTTTTCTCTTGACTTTATGGGCCATGAGTTGCCGTGATGGTGAGGTTAAAAAAAGTGAATTAACCAATAAGGTTAAGCAAAAGCGTCAGGGAACAAAAGTTGGCGTTTCTCAAAGTCTTTATGAAGAATTACAAGCCGCAGATGCGATCAAAATTTATAAGCGAAATCAAACGCCTATGGTGTCTCTGACGGATACCGGAAAACAAATGTTAATCGCTGCGTTAACAAATCCTAACTTTACCTTTGATACAACAATTGTCGCTGCTCGGTTAGCCAATGGCTTAATTGAGTTAATTCGAGAATTTTATCAAGGGGGAATTCCCGCGACATCGGTTAAACAAGCTGTTATTGCTTCTTATGAGGAGTTTAAAGCGATCGCCCTTCAGGTGTATGATCAATTAAATAAAGATTATAACTATGATAACTTAGTCCCCATTTATCGCATTCGACGGACGATTGGGGATCAAGTTACTCGTTCACAGTTCAATGAATGGATGTTAGAAATGCAAGCTAATGATATTTTTCAATTCATTGGAGGGAGTGTGGAAGATAGCGCACCAGACAAAATTGAAGATTCTATCAGCACCGAACTGGTTGGCTTACGTTGTTATGCTAAACGGTTATAAAGCTTTTCTAATCCTTTATTATTCACCCATTATTTTTGGTTAAATTATGACGACTTCTGAGTTTAGTAACATTGACAATCTGATTCAGCAATATAACCCGTTTGCTGGACATACAGTGGTTAGAAATTCTCAAGTTTGGGGCAAAAGTTTACCTGATGTTCCCTCAATTAACGCTCATGTTTCTGATACGGTTTTTGAGGCGATTCATCAAATCAATCAAAACTCTATGCAAACGGTAGGGATTACAGTTGTTGGTGATCGAGGATTAGGCAAAACTCAAGTCATTAGTCGCATTCGCCATCATTATAAACAAACGGATCAAGTTTTGTTTATTTATATGGGAGACTATGGAGAAAAACTCTCGAAAATCAAAAGCAAATTTCTGGAAACTTTAACTTCTAGTTTAAGAGCCTATGGTCAATATGAAGGCATCATGCAATGGCAAGAAATAGCGGCTCATTTAATTAATCAAGCGAAAGGATGGAACTACAGCGCAGAACAATATATTCAAAAATTCCCTGATTGGCTCAATCGATATTCCACTAAAGCGTTAGATCTTTTAACAGATTTAATTTTTTCCAAACAAAATCAAATCATTGAAAATCCCTATATAATCAGAGCGATTTTATGGACACTTTCTCGTCCCCATGCTATCTATGCAACCTATTGGTTATCGGGGATGGAGTTAGCAGAAAGACAAGCTCAAGATATGGGATTACCCAACTTCAAAACTGGAGAAAAAGAAGTAGAATCTTTTAAGACAACTTGCCAAATTCTGAATTTAGTGAGTCAATATAAAATTCCCCTGATCTGTTTTGATGAACTTGATGCACCTTATATTGATGAGTTCACGGGTTTTTCCTTACCCCAAATCACTGCTAGTTTTGCTAAAGATTTATTCAATAATATTAAGCGAGGTTTATTAGTTCTAGCAATGTATGAACCCACTTGGTTACAGAATGTTAAATCTTTGCAACAAGCCGAAGCTGTTATCCATAGAATTGCGAGTTATCCTCAATTGGGAAAACCAATTTCTTTAAACTATTTAAAACCCAATGATGTCATCGCATTAGTATCTCAATGGTTAAAGGAATTTTACGCCCAGCATCAAGTTGTTCCTCCTCATCCTTTATATCCATTTACTGAAGCTCAACTAATAGAATTAGGGAAACTAAGACCAAAGACTAGAGATGTTTTGGGTTGGTGTGCTTCCCAGTGGAGAAAAGACAAAATTGATTCTCCAGCTAACCTAGATGTCGTTAAACCTGCTTTTGAAAACGAACTCGCAGAAATTAAACAGAAGATTACTGACCTTTTAGAAGACAGTGATCAACTTGCAGAAACCCTAGCTTTTAGCTTTGAACGAATCATCGGAAAAACGATTGAAAATGTCGAAATTAAAAGTATTGAAAGATTTAAACAGAACACCTGTTATCTGCATTTCAAAATCAATGGAATAGAAAACGGTCAACCTGTTAAAATTGGATTAGCTGTGATTCAGCAATCAGGAGGAGCTATAGTCCAAGCCATTCTTAGACAACTTGGAGATTATCAAAAATTTGATTTAACGCGAGGGTGTTTAGTTCGGTCTAAAAAAATTGGTTCTAATGCCAAATTAGCGCAAAAATATCTTAAAGAACTGCAAGACGAAAAAGGTGGAGAATGGGTTCGTATCCCAGAGGAAGATATTAAACCTTTATTAGCCATATACGCAGTTTACAAAAATCAAGAAAGTTATGGGTTAAAACCCGAACAAATTTTTGATTTTATCGAAAAATCAGAATTAGTGATCAAAAATTCCATCATTTCTGAAATTCTCAGTGACCCTTCCGGTCAAACACCCGATGGTTTAATTGATGAAGATATCCCCATTAGTATTCCTCAAGTTACCTCTGGTTTAGACAGTGACTTGACCTATAACTTTTTAGATTGACAAAACTGCAATTTTATCGGAAAAATTCAGTTTTTCTCTACTGTGTTTTGAGTCGTGGGGTTGGATTGTTTTCTAACAATCTCCTCTAGTCTCAAAATATTTTAACTTTCCTATCATCTATGAATTAATACTCGTTAAACTGAACATCTCAGCTTTTAATTATTCCCGATTTGATGTAAAATTTAATCAGCTTATTCAAGACGGTCATCAATAATATGTCATCAACACCTTCTATAGATACTTCTAATGCTGTTGCTTCTACCACTGAGGTAACAAACAAAACTCGCTTTCTGTTAACCTTATGGGCCATGAGTTGTAGCAATGGTGAGGTTAAAAAAAGTGAATTGAACAGTAAACTTAAACAAAAGCGTCAGGGAGCAAGCTTTGGCGTTTCTCAAAGTCTTTACGAAGAATTACAAGCCACAGATGCGATCAAAATTTATAAGCGAAATCAAACGTTAATGGTGTCTCTGACCGATACCGGAAAACAAATGTTAATCGCGGCGTTAACAAATTCTGATTTTGCTTTTGATACAACGATTATCGCCTCTCGGTTAGGGAATGGATTAATTAAGTTAATTCGAGAATTGAATCAAGGGGGAATTCCCACTACATCGGTTAAGCAACCTGTTATTGCTTCTTATGAAGAGTTTAAAGCGATCGCCCTTCAGGTGTATGATCAATTAAATAAAGATTATAACTTAAATGATTTAGTCCCCATTTATCGCATCCGACGGACTATCGGTGATCAGGTCACTCGTTCACAATTCAATGAATGGATTTTAGAGATGCAAGCTAATGATATTTTACAACTTATGGCGGGAGAAATGCCTGATTTAACACCGGATAAACGGGAAGACTCCATTACTTTACCGAGTGGTGGATTTCGCTATTATATTCAGCGCTTAGATTCTGATAATTAAATGTAGATTTCTTTGTTGTTTCCACCCTCACATCTAAACACTATGACTAATCCTTCAGTTTCTCCACTTAACGAAATTCATGCAGCCATTAAAAGTTATAACCCTTTTAAGAATGCTGGTATTGTTCAAGAGCAAAATATCTGGGGTAAAGGCTTTCCTGATTTAACATCATTAAACAAAAAAGCTTCAGATACAGTTTTTCAAGCCCTTGAACAAGTTAAAAATAGTCAATCCAGTCATGAAAAAGTAACAACACTGGTTTGGACAGCTTTACAGGGAGTCGGAAAAACTCACAACTTAAAACGCATTCGGAAACATCTTGAACAAGAAGGGGGAGGATTATTTGTTTATGGTAATGCCAATAAATATACTGATCTCAATTTAATTAAATATCAATTTCAACAAACTTTAGCAAATAGTTTAGCGTATCCGGGTAGTCAAGGCGTATCACAGTGGCAAGAAGTAGCAGCAGCAATGGCAAATGAAGCTCTTAAAGCAATTAACCCGAATGCGGCTATCGCTTCTCCTCCTCAACTGGTTAACCGATTTGATCAAGTTTATGCTAATTGGTTGAGTCAGGGTAAAAACTTAATGACTAAACTGAGTCAAAAAGTTTTGCAATCTAAACCTCTAGCCGATACCTATATTGTTCGTGCGATTTTATGGACACTTTCTCAAGATTATTCACCTTTAGCGATTAAATGGTTAGCGGGAGATGCTCTGGATCAAACAACTGCGGATTATTTAGGGCTTCCTCCTAACTTCAATAAAACCAATCAAGAACGAGAAGCTGAGGCTTTTAATTCTATATTGCAGATTCTTAACTTAGTGAGTCATTATAACTCAATGATTATTTGTTTTGATGAAATTGAATCGTTAAAAGTTAATGATGCTGGGTTTACAACCTCTCAAGTCATAGCTGAATTAGTGTGTAATCTTTATAATTCTTTAAGGCAATCGGAATTAGGTCAAGGCGTGATTATTCTGACCGTTGTTTTACCTGATGTCTGGAGCAATGCGATCAAGAATATGCGAGGTGGTATTGTAGATAGAATATCAACATATGCTAACGGTAAAACTATTGAGTTAGAGCATCTAAATAGTAATTCTATTATTGATTTAGTGAGTTTATGGTTGCAAGAGGAATTATACAAACCTCGGCATTTAACTCCTCCTCATCCGGTCTACCCATTTGATGAAAATCAGCTAAGGGATTTAGGTAAACAAAAACTTTCAGTCAGAGAGGTCTTAGCTTGGTGTGCAGAACATTTTGATGTTGATGATCCCTTACCTGATAATCCCTCAGAAAGATTCAAACTAGCTTTAGAACAAACCAGTCAATCTATCCCTGAAAAT
>NZ_JBJUDF010000202.1:0-10063 GCF_046067725.1 Planktothrix sp. | reverse complement strand
TCTAATGATTATAATGGCGATCGCATTTTCCCGAACTTTGAACCTCAACCGATGATGATTGGTGGTTAAAGGTATTAAGTTTTAACCTGCGATAGCCTAGCAACCGTCTATTGGTATCGCAGGCTAATTTTATTTATCATTAACTTTATCCTGTTTTTTATTTATACCGTTAGGAAATAATTTGGGATAGGTTTTCATCTTCTACTCTTTTCAAAAAGCTTTAACATTTGTAGATATTGTAATCCAAAATTGACATGAGGCAAATCACTAATTAATTGTGTCTTCCGTCACTTTAAACCCTTGATTAGCTTCACTATCAAAGCAGGATAATATCACCGTGAACTCCCAGGAGGAATGGCACAATTTTAAAAATAAGGCTAAGTCTTTGGAGTGCTGACTTATGGCGACTCAATCTCCCAACAAAGAACTGCGGCCCAACCCTTTCATGACCTACCGTGATCCCGAAACCGGAAAATGGATCGTTGTGAAACCCGAAACCAAGGATGTTGAGGTAGCAGTGGCTTGACGGACAACACGGTTTAAGGATAGCAGTTGTTTCCATCATGAGTTACAACAAAGGTTGCACCCATAACAACCCTGAAATTAACGTTAACCGTGTTTCCCATCTTCCTTGATGATCATTGGTGTTTTGTCCTGATTGTGGATTCACTGATCAGAAATGACTAAAACCACAGACGGTTTTTCGCGACACGAACGAGACCATTGTGCCATTTCTGGAACTGTCTACTGCACCTTATAGACTTTTAGCTTAATCTTTTGATATCGGTTTTGTCAAGGGGATTACCTAGAATTGTTAGGGTTAAAAGAGTGTCACATTCAACCCAGACAAAATTAGGTTCATCTCGGTAGAGTATAAACATCGAGTCAAGCTTCTATCCATGAAATCTAACTTTAACATCACCAAAACTTTTACCTCTGAATTGACTGTCAATTCTGCTCATTCTTTTAATGTTTCCTTAACACTATCAGATTTACAAAAAATTATAGAAAACATGAACACTTTTACCGGAGATGAATGGCTATCCTTTGCTCCTGATGTTGATCAAGGAGAACTTTATCGAGATTGGTTTATTTGGTATGATGCTGAAGTCACCCAAACTTGGGAAGCTTATGATTATTCAAGCGAACGCTGGTTTGAAGCGGAAGATTTAGCAACGGTGAAAGCAACCATTGATCTGATTGAAAATGCAAGGACTTCGATTCCGCTTGCCGCTTAATTCTGCTAATTTTAACTCATAAAATGATATGATGATTTCCCAAAGGGGCGAATTTGCCCCTATATTTTTATCTGTCCTAATCTTGCCAGTTCAATGATATATATTGGTCAGGGCTTACAAGGGTTGGGAGTCCTTGATCAAAGAAAATTTAGGAATTATTGATGATGTCTGAAATGTTACCGACTGTTAAATATTGGTACAATGAACCTTCATTTTGGCAAGAGACAGAAAATCAAATCATTGTTCAGTCGGCAGAAAAAACCGATTTTTGGAGAGTCACCCATTATGATTTTATTCGAGATAATGGACATTTTTACTATCAGGAAATTACCGGAGATTTTGAAATCCAAGTGAAAATTACCGGAGAATATCAAACTCTGTATGACCAAGCGGGGTTAATGGTTCGAGAAAGCGAAAGAGTTTGGTTAAAAACAGGGATTGAATTTGTTGAAGAAGTCCAGAATATTAGTGCTGTTATCACGCGAGACTATTCAGATTGGTCTGTCATTCCTTTATCTTCTCCTCCGGCTTCTTTATGGTTAAAATTAACCCGAAAAGCAGAAGCGGTAGAAATTAAATATTCCTTTGATGGTCAATATTATCAACTGTTACGTTTAGGTTATTTAACCCTGAATAAAACCGTTCAAGTAGGTTTGATGTGTGCCTCTCCTCAAGGAAATGGGTTTTTAACAACCTTTGAAGCCTTTAAAATTCAGATGCTTTAATCAATATCAGTGCTTGTGCAAAATCAATTACCGAGTTAAGAAAGGGAACAGGGAACAGGGAATATAATTATGTTTAGGTTCTTAACCTTAATCAATCATGATTTACGGCGAATTTTCCCATTCAGGTGTTAATTGTTGATAATTAAATTCTGCTGCACCCGGATGGCAACTCACACAATGATTCACAGTCACAGATTCAGAAAAATCAACACGGGGATGGAGAGCTTTAAAATAACGAGAACGATTAAAACGATAGGGAATCGCCTCATCCTTCAGGGTAATTGAACGGGAATAGGTTTGAAGATATTTCCACATTAACAACAATGATGGCCCCTCTAAGGGTTGAAGTGTCGCGCCATAATGTTGTTGATCTTGAACAATTTGTTGCCAAGTTTGAGTCGGAAACACTTGAGGCGGAATCGGAATATGGCAAGTTGAACAAGTGTTGAGATAGAGTTCTAATCCCAATTGATATTCAGGTTCTACACGGTCAACACTGGCCATGAGATTGAGATGAGGTATCGTTTCAGTGCTTTCCTGTAAGGAAGCTGCATTGAGGGTTTTGAGCAGCCCTAATGCCAAACCCACACTCCAAATTGTGACCAGGATCAAAACCCCAGGAGAAAACCGTCGCTTTCGCCTTGGTTGCTGATAATTTTGTTTTCGGCTGAGAAAACCCATAACGAAGACTCATGATCTGCCAATATGATAGCAATCCTAGCCCAAATTGCTCCCTTCTGTCTTGGGAGTGGTGGTTAATCCAGTTGTAAGATCAGGCCTTCGCGGGCGACAATGCCATTGGGAAACACCACCTGCACTTGAGCTTCTATTTCATCAAGAATATCATCGCTATGGGACGGGTCATGTTGATACATGACAACCCGCTTCACTCCCGCTTTTTTGGCAACTTCCACCCCTACTTCCCAAGTCGAATGTCCCCAGCCAATTTTGGGGAATTGCTCATTGTGATATTCTTCATTGGTATAAGTGGCATCATAAATAAAAACATCCGCTTCCTTGGCCAAATGGAGAACATTTTCATCGAAGCGATCAGGGAAATGTTCCGTATCGCTACAGTAAACCGCCGTTTTTCCTTGCCAAGTAACGCGATACCCAACTGCCACATTCGGGTGATTTAACGGAGCTGTTTCAATCTTAATATCATCTAAGGTCACAATATCCCCCGGTGATAAGTTATAAAACTTCATATCCGACTGCATCACGTGGATCGGGACAGGAAAATTGGGGTGAACCATCTGATCACAGAGACGATCTTTGATGGTTGTGCCATCAGGTGCAATCGCTCCATAGATATGAAAGCGATTAATCGGAATAAAAGCCGGAACAAAAAAAGGAAACCCTTGAATATGATCCCAATGGGTATGAGAAAAAAACAGATAAGCTTCCACAGGCATTTCTTTGATCAGATCCAGTCCCAGGACTCTTAAGCCGGTACCTGCATCAAAGATTAAGCGTTTTTCACCCAAGCGCATTTCCACGCAGGAGGTATTGCCTCCATATCGAACCGTTTGAGATCCGGGCGTAGGTATACTACCTCTTACCCCCCAGAATCGCACGGAAAAATCGATCGAAGAGTTCTTGTCCATGAAGGTTGTTTCATCAGAGGACTGTGGGTTCTGGGTTGGCGGATCAGAAACTGGCATCGTTTGTTTTAGCCTTGGACGTAGAACGGTGACTGACTCTACACGAACCGAGGGTATCGTGTAGGCTTCCTACTGATTGGAATCAGCCTTAACCGGAGCAGTCAAGTTGGAAGTTGACTTTTGCTTTGGAACTTGTGGTAATGCAATCTGTACATTCCGCTTCTCCTATAATAGCCCGGTATGACGAAGGCAGACACCCTGAACCCTAAAGGGCTGATTCAATTCTGTTTCCTGATCAGCCCTAGTTATACAACTAAAAGACTGTGCAGGGTCAAAGGGCTTCAAGATTCCCTGATTTTTTAAGTGAGTGACGGGGGAGTCAGGGCTGCACTCCAGGTTGGTTGAGCGGTGCAAGTTTCTTGACAACCTGTTGAATTTTATCACCGCATTAAAATTATTTTAACCTCGAATTTCCACAATTCGATTCTTCTCATCAACAAACAAAACTCTGGGTTGGTGAGTGTTGGCTTCTTCGACGGTCATTTGTGCGTAGGACATCACAATTAAGCGATCGCCCACCACTCCCAAACGAGCCGCCGCCCCGTTTAATTCAATCACACCGGAATTCGCAGCACCCGGAATCACATAGGTGACAAACCGTTCTCCATTAGCAACATTCACGACTTGTACTTGTTCATGAACGAAGATTCCCGCAGCCTCTAGCAGGGATTGATCAATGGTGATACTCCCCACATAGTTAACATTTGCTGCGGTTAGAGTACAGTTATGAATCTTAGCGTATAGTAATGTTCGGTGCATTGTGAAAGTTTGATTTGTCTCTTATTTCATCCTGGGTGCGTGAAGCTTAACAGAACTTAACTTTTGGCTTGGCCAGCTTGAATACACTTTTCAACCAGTGGAGCCACTTGATCCACATCTTGCCAACCTAAAATTTCAGTGACTTTTCGTTCCAGGTTTTTATAGGTTCTGAAAAACTCTGCAACTTCTTCGAGGCGATGGGGAGCAATATCTTTCAGCGAATTGACTTCAGCATAACGCGGATCAGCAGCAGGAACACAGAGAATTTTTTCATCTCGATCGCCACCATCAACCATTTCTAACATCCCAATGGGTCGGGCTGCAATCACACAGCCGGGGAAGGTGGGCTGATCCATAATCACCAACCCATCTAAGGGATCTCCATCATCAGCTAAGGTATTGGGAACAAAGCCATAATCAAAAGGATATTGGACAGAAGCAAACAACACCCGATCCAGAGCAAAGGCTTGTAACTCTTTATCGTATTCGTATTTGTTTTTACTTCCTGCGGGAATTTCAATCAAAACGTTAATTAAACCCGGTTTCGGTTGGGGCGGAATCTTCGATAAATCCACGAGTCGTTCTCCAAGCTTTTAAATTGATTCAATTGGGGCATTGCCCTAGATAGAATTCTAAAGGGGATGGGCATTTCTTCCAAGGGGGCGAGGGGTACAGGCAGTGGAAGATGGTCAAGGTCAACCCCTCTATTTCTGTATTGATGGGTAATCAGGAGAATCAGACTGCCAAGGATTAATTGGGCTGGCAGAATAACGAGCAACCGCAAGCAAAGGTAGCGTTAAGGTTAACACAGCGATCAAAGTTCCAATGAGGTCTGCAAGTCTATCAGTTGATTTTTCACCAGACCTGGCTGGTTGACTCTCGGATTCCATAAAGGCTACAACTGCTTAATATTAATTCTTTAAAAATGATAACTTATATAATTAATATAGCACAAAGATCAGGAAAGTGTGTTCTCATATTTAGAGAGATTGGGAGAAATTGTTACTCTCTCAATCCCTGAAAAATGGCTCAAGATTTCTGAATTCTATGATAGGTGTCCTCAACCACGTCAAGTAATGTTAACAATTGCTGCCATTGAGGATCTCCATTGGGTTTATTGGTTTGATATTCAGCCCTTAAACCCTCTTTCAAACGCTTCAATAAATCGTCAACGGACAGGGATGTTTCCCTGGAAGCATCATCAACATCCTCATTATCATTTTCTGAAGTGTCATCTCGTCCTGAATCATCAACATCTTCTTGAATATCCTGGGCGGTTTCTGCTAAGGTTAACGCCCGTTGGGCTATATTTTCAGGCAGTTTCGGGCGTTCCGATAAAGCAATTCGAGACAGTTCTAACAATAATTGTCGTACCTGCTCAATCCATTGGCTTTTTTGAGATTGCCAACTGGTGTGATGATTGGGTGAATTTTCTGCTTTTTGCTGAATGGTTTGAGCTTTTTGAGCTAACGGTAAAGCTTGAGTGGAAACGCTTTCTGGCAATTTCGGACTATCCGCTAAAGAAGCCCGTGCTACTTCAATTAAGAAGTCATGGACTTGCTTGACCCATTGAAGATCGGTTAATTGTGGACTTACTCTAGGCATATCTTACTCTCTGATTTTTGATCATTTGATTGGTGAAACATCAACTTCCTGTGCGCCATTTCTCTCCGTCAGTCGTGCTTTGCCTATAGTCGGGGAGATCGAGTACAACAGTAGAACTTCAGATCTTAAGGATTCGATGGAGACATCTCTTGCTAATTGAAACTGGCTAATCAGACTCCATATTTTAAATCCTTAACATTCCTCTCAAATTCAGTTTATGACGTTCAACTGCGTGGGATTAAATCTCATTCAAGAATCTTAACTTTCCAGCTAAGATCCTAATTCTATCCAACCCTCTGACAAAACACTATTTTTCAGTGAGATTCCACACTCCATCCCAGGTTTCATCCGGGGGTTGTGTTGTTTCATAGAGAATACAGCGATCCACGTGCAGTTTAGCGGCTTTATTCTTCGGATCAATTTCCAACACCGTTAAAAATTCCCGTTTGGCATTTCTTAAGGATTCTTTGGCTTTGACTGCAAATTTCCGTTTGGCTAAATCAATCATTTTCCGAAGTTTCGGTAACGCCATCTCCGTTGCTTCTGTTTCTAACATTTGTTGAGTATGGACATCTGTTGTAAATTGTTTGAGTTTAGCAATTAATAATTTTTTAGTTTCACGGGGGGTAAGTCCTTTGATTTTGTCCGATAAAACTGAGAATGCTTCTTCCGAAGACATTTGTTTAAATTCCTCTAAGGCTAACCGCTTGATTGGATTTTCATCTAAAATCTCAGTTAATTTAGCTAGGGAATTTTTCAACAGCATTTGTCCTAATAATTCTTGATCATCATAGGACAGTTTTTTCATTTGAACTTCAGAAATTTCTTCGAGTTCTTCTAATAACGGAACCAGTTCCCCATCGGTTAATTTTTCCGTTGCGGGTTTGAGATAATATTCTCGTCCTTGATGATAATGCTCGATAATTTGTTCTTGTTTTTCAGAAAGAGGTCGAGCTAATTTCCCTTCTCGAATTCCCACTAATTCATAAATTCTCACGGGTTGACTTTTGCCTTTAACCGTGATGAAATCTAGTTCCCGAACAATCACCCGATTAGAATAATGAATATAGGTATTTTCACTAATCACAATATCGGTTCCATATTGTTTACTGGTTCCTTCTAAACGAGATGCTAAATTAACGCCATCCCCAATAGACGTTAATTCCATGCGTTTACTTGAACCAATATTTCCTGATACCACTTCATCGGAATGCAGACCCATCCCAATACTAATAGGCATTAATCCTTGAGCAATACGACCTTGATTATATTCGGCTAAACGATAACGCATTTCAACGGCGGCTTGCATTGCCATCCAGGGGTGATCTTCTAAGGGAGCCGGAGATCCAAACACGGCCATTAACGCATCCCCAATATATTTATCGAGGGTTCCTTTATATCCTAATACGGTGTCTACCATCTCCTCAAAATAGGAGTTAAGCATGGTCACAACTTCTTCAGCTTGTAGTTTTTCTGTTAAGGTGGTGTAACTGCGAATATCACTAAATAAAACCGTGACTTGTTTACGTTTTCCACCTAAACCGGTATCGCCACTGGCTAATAATTGTTCTGCCACTTCTGGGGTCATGTAGCGATACATTAAGTTCTTGACTTCTTTCTCCCCACTAATATCTTCCATGACCACTAAAGCCCCACTAACTTTTTCTGGGTTGCTAATATCGGACATAGAATTAATGGATAAATTAATACTTCGAGGTTCTTGAGAAGCTCCCGATAATAAAGTTTGATCCGGGTAATATTGTTGGCGATCTTTAGAATCTTTCGGGGCTAATGCGGTATCAAACCATTTTCCAAAATCCCCTTCTTTAATATGAATTAAATCTCGGACTGAACGACCTTGAACCACATCTTCAGGCTGGAGTCCTAAAAGTTCCATCGCACATTCATTGGTAGCAATCATGCGACCTTCTTTATCGGTAGAAATCACGCCATTTGTTAGCGATCGCAGAATATCTTTTTGCCGTTGTTCTTGTTCTTTAACTTTTTGGAATAATTTAGCATTTTGTAACGCAACTCCAGCTTGAATATTAAACGCCCGCATAAATTCTAAATCATTGCCATTAAAGCTGGCTTTCCACTGTTCGGGAGCTTCCGGCCAGTTTTCAGGATCATAAGGAGGATGTTCTCCTTGTTTTTTCTTATTAATTAATTGAGTCACTCCTATCAATTGATCATCGGCATTAAACACGGGCATACATAACATACTGCACGTGCGATATTTAGTTTTTTGGTCAGTTTGTTTAGCGGTTTCTGAGCGGGGATCATTATATAAATCAAAGGGAATTAATAAAGGTTCTCGACTTTGGGCGACAATTCCAGCAAATCCAGCGTGTTGAGGAATACGGATTTCAACTAAATTGCCATTGATGGGAATTTTTGTCCACAATTCACCTTTTTCTTCATCTAATAACCATAATGTACTGCGATCAGCATTCATTAATTCTTTGGCCTGATCCATGACATTTTTTAAAGTTTCTTCTAAGTCTAAACTGCTCTTACTTAAGGCATTGACCGCATTCATTAAAGCCGCCGCAGCCCGTTGTCTGACGGTGGCAGAATAGAAGGAACGAGAGGATTCTAAAATTAAGCGAATTGAGGGGACAAATTCTTCAAAAATTTGTTCATCATCTGAGGTAAATCCTTGAAAATCTATTTTTTCATCTAAGGGAAGGGAAGGATCACAATTGAGTTTTAATTTATTCAGTAATTGCACCACCGCCACCAGTCCATCCTCATCATTTAATAGTGGCATTACGAGCATGGTATACGTTCGATATCCATTTTTTTGATCCATTTTCTTGGCGGCTTCAGAACGGGGATCATCATAAAAATCGTAAGGAATATTAACAACAGATCGGGTTGTGGCGACTTCCCCAGCAATTCCCGCCGTTGAAGGAATCCGAAGCTCTAACGCTTTTCCTCTTTCTCCTCCCGCAACGATTGACCAAAGCTCATGTTTTTCTTCATCAACAAGCCATATTGTGGTACGGTCTGCATTCAACAATTCCCCAATTTTGAGTGTAATCGACCGCAACATTTCATTGAGGATTTCCTCAAACCCTTGAGCATCGAGCAGATTATTTAGCATCGATAAGGTTTGATTAACGGTTTTGAGTTTATCCTCCACATCTTTAACAACTTTGACAAAATTGTCTTTAGTTAAAGGTGCTAAAAAAGAGGAAAAACTGCCCTCGCTTCGATTCAAATGAACTAAACCCCCATTCTGTGATGAAGGGGCGGTTTGATGAGGGGTCTCACCCCCTATTAAACTCGAAATTTGATTGCCATTTTGATCAGTTGGGAGTTCAGGAATGGCTGCTACATCAATCGTTACATCAACAACTTCTGATGAGACAACAGTTGATTCTTCGGGTGCAGAATTGCTTGGGGATGCAGATTTCATAGTTGCTTAATAATAAACAAGGGCTAGAACAATACTGATGGCAAAGGTTAATATTTTTTTAAGATTTGATTGATCAAAATAAAGTAACACATAGACAAATACTATGTACCAGTTTACGTTGCATATCGGCAAGTTGCTGAATTTAATTGCATTTTAGGTGAATCGGGTTTGGGGAACTATTGTTGCATTTAGTATAAATGTTGTCTGTGTTTTGTTCTACCAATTTTGAAAAAATAGGGCAAGAGGCAATCGGGATCACAGATTTAAAAGGATTTCACGGATTTTAATCAGTCAGGACTGAGGCAAGCACGCTATATATAGTGTACTTGCGTCAGTCGTGATTTTTAGACGATCACTTTTCAGGATTTAGATGTACACTTAGATGTACAGATAGATTCAAAAATAATGATGTCTGATATTCCGATTACAAAGACCTCGCACAAAGCCCAGACACTTCAGTCGTGGGATGTAGTGCGACCCCCTAAAGGGGGTGTGAGGGTTTTAATGTAATCCCTAAGAACTTCAGCGATTGATCCTCCTTCTGATTCAGCATAGTTTTTGAGACGTTCATCTTCTTTTTCGTTGACGTTAAACGGAATTTTCTTTTCCCTTGACATACCAAGAGTGAAGACTCTACTCTAACAGTAG
>NZ_JBJUDF010000201.1:0-3982 GCF_046067725.1 Planktothrix sp. | reverse complement strand
TCATTTTAGGTAGACTCCGTTTTAATAATCCTCAAACCCAGTGTACTGATTTAATTTTCTAGGGGATAGAGGGAAATTTCCTTACCGGATATTGGTCTTCCTTTTCAAGCTCAAATTTTCAGGTTCAGGCTAATTTTAACCCTTGGCAGAAATCCCCTATTCCTGTAGGATGAAACAGTTATCATCGGACTTACGCCTATTTGTGTTGAGGTTAATCCTTCATCAGTCAGCGTGACCGTTTTTATTCTTAAGCTTAAACATGAATCATCAAGAACGCAAACTTCATCCGGGTTGGTGGATTTCAGTTTTATATTTTGCCCAAGGATTTCCCCATACCATTGTTAATACAATGTCAGTGGTATTTTTAAAAGGGTTAGGGGCTAGTAATGAGTTAATTGGATTAACGAGTTTTTTATCCTTACCTTGGGTTATGAAAGGATTATGGGGGCCGATTGTTGATATTTATTCAACGAAACGCAACTGGATTTTAAGAATGGAATTATTATGTACGATTCTATTTTTAATTTTAGCATTCGGTGTACTTTTCCCGCAAGCTATTCCTATTTCTATTGCTATTTTTGCTATTATTGCGTTTATCAGTGCGACCCATGATATAGCCATTGATGGGTTTTATTTAACAGTTTTAAATTTGGACGAACAAGCGTTTTATGTGGGTGTTAGAAATACAGCTTATCGCATGGCGGTTTTAGCGGGAGGAGGGGGTTTAGTTTTTTTAGCGGGAGATATTGCTCAAAAATATAGTTCGGGGAAAAGTGCCACCGGAGAAATATTATATAATCCGATTCAGTTAAATTTATTGGGGTCTAGTTTTTCTCTGCATCCGTTACAATTAGGATGGACAATTGCTTTTGCTCTGGCGAGTGTCATCTTTTTATTCATCTACGCATTTCAAAGATTTTATTTACCGCATACTCCCAAAACGGTATTTTCAGAAACCACAACTCTTTCAAGTTCTGCTAGTTTTATTAACTCGTTCAAAACCTATTTTACACAATATAAAGTAGGTTGGGTGATTGCATTTATTTTATTATTTCGTTTAGGAGATGCGTTAACCTTTAAAATGGCAACTCCTTTTTTAATGGATACACCCGAAAAAGGAGGATTAGGAATTACAACGGCTGAAATCGGAATTTTATCAGGAACTGTTGGGGTAATTTTTTTATTAGTAGGAGGGTTATTTGGAGGATTTTTAATTGCTAAACAAGGGTTAAAAACTTGGATTTGGCCGATGGCAATTCTGCAAAATTTTACTAATGTTTTTTATTGGTTATTAGCAAAAACTCAACCGGATATTTTTTGGGCTTATGTGGTTAATTCCATTGAACAGTTTACCTATGGGTTAGGAATGGCAGCTTATACGGTTTTTTTAATGCAAACGGTTCATCCTGAATATAAAGCCTCCCATTATGCGATTACAACCGCTTTTATGGCGATGGGTGTATTAATTCCAGGGGTATTTAGTGGGTATATTCAAGCAAGTTTAGGCTACCAAAACTACTTTTTACTCAGTGCTTTATCGGTAATTCCGGGTTTATTAACCATTTTCTTTATTCCCATTGACGGTAAAAATAAATTAACATCTATTCCCCGGCCTGGAATGGATGAGGAAAACCTCTAACTTATTAAATGACTGTTAAGGTTTGGTGTAATCAACCAACGGTCACAAGGGAAGGGCGAGAAGACCTCGCCCCTACGATGCGCGGTTATTTGTACAAATATAGAGCTTACGCACCGCCTATAGATTACCTATGATTAACCAATAGTTAATGCTAAATCAGTGGGTGCTGTGATGACAATTCCCGTTTGAACAACGCTGGGTTGAGTATTTTTAACAACACCTAAAATTCCTGAATTAGCAACTTGAATCACGGTATCATTGCCTGATGTGGTAAAACTTAAATCGGTCAGAGCAATTGTACCAACAATGTGAATTTTATCGCCATCAGCAACTGTAAAATCAGTGATGATATCCGCTAAATTCACATCAAAAACCGTTGCTGCTTCATTGACTCCCAAAATGAAAATATCTGCGCCTCCTCCTCCGGTTAAAATATCCGTTCCTAAATCGCCGAGTATAAAATCATTGCCATCATTGCCATTTAAATTATCATTATCTTGTCCACCTCGAATAAAATCTGAACCTACGCCGCCAAAAATCGTATCATTTCCTCGATTTCCATTGATCATATCATCTCCTTGTCCTCCGGTTAAACTATCATTATCTTTGCCTCCTAAAATATAGTCATTTCCAGCATTTCCATTCAGAGAATCATTGCCTTGATTACCATTAATGACATCATTTCCCGTAGAACCTGTCACCAAATCATTACCTCCTCCGGTTAATAATCCACGAGGATTTTGTTGGGTAATTTCAGGAGTCATGGTCAGGACATTATCAATATCCAGATTCCGAGGATAAGCATAACTTAACGGTAAACTGGCTCGATTAATACTATTAATAAAGCCATTAAGAATATTGGCATCACTAATCACTCCAGAAACGCGACTGGGAATAATTCCTTCAACAACTTCTGCATCCCAAATTCTATCTCCTTGTCGAATTTGATTAACTGTTTCAAATCCTTGAGTCACGTTCCCAAAAACAGCATATTTTCCATCTAAATTAGCAGAATTATCCACTAAATTAATATAGAATTGTGATGAGGCGGTATCGGGTGCATTCGACCGAGCCATGGCGAGAGAACCTGCCACATTACTTAAGACCGGAGGAACGGTAATTCCTGCTTGTTGAAAGGTTTGGCTATAAAGCGGTTCTGTTGCACCTTGGGGTTTAATTTCTAAAGGAATAGTTCGGACTTGACCAGTAGTTGGATCAACAAAACCTCCGGTTCCTAAAAGACTCGGATCAATGTTAGGATTTTTACTTTGAGGATCACCGCCTTGAACGACAAAAGGCTGGGGTTCTAAAACAACACGATGAAATGTGGTGTCATCATAAACATCTCGTTCAACTAAATCGACAAAATTTCCAGCCGTTATCGGTGCATTGGCACCATCGACTTGAAGGGTAATGGGTAAACCTTCAACCACCATAATAACGGTAGCGGAACTGTTTAATTGAGGTTGATCAGTCATAATCAAATGATGCGTTAAATTCTCTAAATGGCTTGGTAAATTAGGGAAAATTAGGTGTATTTTCCCTTGACATTTTACAAGAAAAATGCTACTTTAAGTTAAAGATTGCAAAATTTAAGACCTCAAAACGTAAATTTAAGTTCCTGACATGACCAAGAATGGGTAAACTAATGTAAAGAGTTGTGATGATTGATAGTTATGATCTCCCGTCGTTTCGTTCTCGGTTTTCTTTTATCGCTGGGTTTAGCCATTTTTTGTTTAAGCTTTACTTCACCGGTTTGGGCGTTAGGAGGGAAACTTCCTGAATTAAATCAACCCGCGCCTAATTTTACTTTACCCACCAATAGTGGAGGGGGAAAAATATCTTTATCGAATTATCAAGGAAAATGGGTTGTACTATATTTTTACCCGAAAGATTTTACCTCTGGTTGTACCTTAGAAGCGCGTCGTTTCCAACAAGATTTACCGAAATATTTAGCGAAAAATACACAAATTTTAGGGGTGAGTGCTGATGATATTCAATCTCATGAGAAGTTTTGTGACTCGGAGGGCTTAAAATTTCCCTTGTTAGCGGATATTGATGGAAAAGTCAGTAAAGCTTATGGATCTTGGCTGAATTTTATCTCAATGCGCCATAGTTTTATTATTGATCCTGATGGTATTTTAAGAGAAGTTTTTCTAGGGGTTAATCCAGCTATTCATAGTGCAGAGGTTTTAGCTCGTCTGGATGAATTGCAGTCGAGGATTGAGTAATTATTAAACTCAATAAAAAAAGGAGGGTCATTTTTTGATCCTCCTTATACTGAAAGATGATAATTTTTTTAAACCGGGTTTAATCCTAACATTGCCCGTAAGGTAAAAAAGG
>NZ_JBJUDF010000200.1:0-9642 GCF_046067725.1 Planktothrix sp. | reverse complement strand
TTGTGGAATTCGATGTTAAAGTCACATTTTGTTTTTTCCCTATAAAACTTTTAAATGCAGGAGATGTTTATCTGGAATTACGTCCTGAACCTCCTTTTGAGATTTTTAAAATTTTGAAAATGGATGAAATTAAAGAGTAGGATGATGCTCTGCTTAACCCCATAAAATTAAGCTCATTCCCTTCTTATCTTTGTGGTTTATTCTACAGCTAAAAACCTCATTTCTAAGGTTGATTGTTTTTTGAGTTGAGATGTTGGCTAATTAATTCAGCCGCTAAACGATTTCCGGCGATATTCCAGTGGGTATCATTGGGTTTATAAAGGCGGGTTTGTTGAGAAGCCACCTTAAAACTAGGTAATAAATCCAAATAATCAATATTAGCTTGTTGTAACTGTTCTGTTAACATTCGGTTGGGAAGTTCAAAGTCTAATAAATTTGGATCATTGGGATCAAAAGCGTTTTTGACTTGTTGTTGAAGTTGGGAATTGACTTGAACTTCATCAGGAATGATCACAACGGTTAAGGGGATGTTTTGAGAATCACAAATTTGTTTAATTTTGAGTAAATCTTGAACTGCATCCTCCACAAAGCTTTTAAAAATACCATCGGCGGGATTTCTAACAAACATATTACTTTTATTTACCGTATCTTGGAGATATTTTTCATTATTAAATGTGGGTTGATTATCATTATATTTAACCGTTGTTGGGTTCAGGACTTTACCTTGATAATTACTTTGAATTTTAATCAAAGATTTAATTAAAGCAATGACATAGGATTTTTCTTCGGTTCGGAGTTTAGCGGTCATGACATTATCTAAAAAGTCATTCCCAATATAGAAAAATACCACCACTTTATCGGGATTAAGTTTTAATCCTTCATTGACTAAAATTGATAAATAATCCCTTGGCCCCATTCCGGGTATTCCCATATTAATTACTTCTGTTTTTTGACCGGACTGGTTTAATTGTTCTTCTAAAAGGGTCAAATAATTATATTCATAGGGAACCACACCATAAGCAAAGGAATCTCCTATCCCTAAAATTCGATAAATTCCCGCAGGTTTTTCAACGGTAAATTCAACATCTTTAAAACCTTGGGAATTCAACTTAAAGTCATAGTCAGGGGCGTTAGGTTTTCCACGAAATCGATTATAGGAGGAATCATAAAACACAAAACTCGGATCGATTTTGTTATAAATTCTTAAGGTTATTTCGGACATTACAAAGGTAATTAAGGCTATTAATGCGGTTTGTCCGAGAATTTTACTAAAAGCTTTGAGTTTAAGTTTTTGCATTTTAAATTTTTTCAGAGGAAGGAGGTAAACGTTTAAAAAATTGTTGAGTTTTTTCTAATAACTGATGAAATAGGATATCCGCAGCAAGTTGATTTCCGGCTGTATTCCAGTGCGGTTCCTGTAATAGATATAAGGGACGCTGTTTTTGTGCCACTTGAAATTGCGGTAAGAAATCAAGATAAGCAATTTGTTGTGTTTTAAGATAAGGAATCAGAAGATTTTGCATACAGATGGGATCATAATTTTTTAAATTTAATTCATATTTTTGGGTGAGTTGATTTAATAACTGAGGGTTAACTTGAAATTCACCAGGATAAATCGCAACGATAAATTGAATGTTTTGCTGTTTTAACAGCTTGTTCATTTCATCAATGCTTTGGAAAATATAGTTAATATTATCATTCCAGGTTCCCTTTTGTAAATCTTTGCGTTTACAAAAGTCTAAGCGAGTTTTTTCTGTATCCAGAAAGGTTTCTAATGATAAAATACCCGGAGATTTTTCTGGGTGAGATAAATTAGAAACGAGTTGAAATTGATAGGGCGAGAAAGATGGAATAACAGAGTGTTGCTTTGCTTTGGTAGCTTCTTGAAAAATTTTATATTTTTGTTTAAGAAACAGGAGGAAACGAGATTGATTAATAATGGGATAACCTAATATTTTAAATTCTTTGTTTTTATCAATATCAATATAAATATCATTGACAATAATGCGTTTACGGTTGGGGTCAGCATCAATAAAATCATTTCCGACAAAAAACCCTAAAACGACTAAATCAGGATGATATTTTAGGGCATATTTTTTTAATAAAGCTAACTGTTCTCCCGTATGGGTTCCGGGGTATCCAGCATTAATTACTTCAACATTAGGCTTTCGATAATAGCGTTCAAATTGTTTTTCTAATAACGCTGTATAATTTCCGTCTTTTCCTCCCGCCCAGTTAAAGGAATCACTGAGGATTAAAATTCGATAGTTTTCGGGTGATTTTTGTAGGGGATAATCTCGATCATTAAAGCCAAATTGATTGTTTCCATTAGCATAGGGACGAATTTTAAACCCTAAATCTGGATCATATTGATACAGTCCTTGGGATAAATAAGGTTCGAGGACAATCATTAACACTTCCACTAGGAATAACGGTAAGATTGTCCAAAAAAATAACAATAGTAAGCTTTGACGTAGGAATTTTAAACGCAATTTGAATAACTTTTTAAACATGAATTAAAAGCAAATAAAAATGAGCGATCGCAAATATCCTAAACTTAGTTTTTGACATTTAATCTTCTTCGGGTTCAAGAGCAGAAGCGGGGTAATTTTCAGGGTCAGGGAAAGGGACAATTAACACTTTATCAACTCGATTTCCATCCATATCCATGACTTCAACACGAAGATTTTGCCATTCAAAATGATCCGCAGCCGCCGGAATACGCCCTAACTGGGTAATGACAAACCCGCCAACGGTGTGATAATTTCCTTCTGATTCTTCTAATAAATGTTCTAAATTAAATAACTCAAAAAACTCCTCAACGGGTAACATTCCATCTAATAACCAAGAGCCATCTTCTCGTTGAACTTTCTGCGGTTCTTCGGGATTTTCCCAAGAAGGAATATCCCCGACTAATTCCATTAATATATCATTTAACGTAACTAATCCTTGAATCACGCCATATTCATCAACCACTAAAGCAAAATGGGTTTCTCCCTGTTTAAATAATTCTAAAATTTTTAAAACCGATGTGGTTTCAGGGACAAATAACGGGCGGCATAAATTAGCTGTTAAATCTAAAGGTTGACCGGATAAAGCTTGAGTTAATAAATCCGTGACTTTAATAAACCCGACAACATGATCTAAATCTTCTTGACAAACTAAAATCCGAGTATAAGAACTTTCGGAAATACTTTGACGATTTTCTTCAACCGGATCGTCAATATCAATCCAAAAAATATCCGGGCGAGGCGTCATTAAAGTTCGCACTTGGCGATCGCCTAATTCAAACACCCGTCCGACAATATTTTGTTCTGTTTCCTCAACAATTCCTGATCTTGTTCCTTGTTCAATGAGAATTTTAATTTCTTCTTCGGTAACTTCCGGTTCCGTCGAGGTATGACTGCCTAAAAACCGAACCATTAATTCTGTAGATGCACTCAACAAATGAACAATAGGGGAACTAACGCGAGATAACCAACGCATCGGAATAGAAACGGTTGTTGCTATTAATTCAGGAGAATTCAGAGCCAACCGTTTAGGAACTAATTCCCCGATAATTAATGATAAATAGGTAATCGTAATTACAACCACTGTAAAACTAATGGCATTACTGTAGGGTGCTAAAATGGGAATTTGCTTGAGTTGGCTATCTAATCGAGCCGAAATTGCTGCCCCCCCAAACGCACCTGCTAAAATTCCAATTAAGGTAATTCCCACTTGCACCGTTGAGAGGAATTGATTGGGAGAATTGGCTAAATCTAAAGCCACTTTTGCTTTTTTATTGCCTTGATTGGCTAACTGTTGTAACCGCACTTTACGGGAAGAAACAATCGCCATTTCAGACATCGCAAAAATACCATTGGCGACAATCAGCAGAACAACAATCGAAATTTCTTGGATCACAGATGACATTTTTGGGTCAGGATAGAACGATAAAAGATTAGAATAACCGATCACATCTCAATGTGATGATTCTAAACCCCAAAGGTCAGATTGTGTCATCTGTGTTTAGGGGGAAAATAATCTAACTTCTTTCGAGATCGAATTTTCTGGAATTCCTTAAAATATGAGAACGACTATTGTAGAGACGTGCCAATAGCCTGACGGCATCAAGCGTCGCATCTCTACATACGCCATCATCTGTTCCCTGTTTCCTGCTTTAATATGACATTTTCCTCTATCGTGCGTGCATTAGGACGATCACCCTTAACGGCTGAACTCCTCAACAAACTCAATAAATTTCAATCTCTGTATCTCAACGGTCTTCCTCGGCTTCCCAAGGGGTTAGTTGCGTCTACCTTAGCCCAGGAGTCGGGATTAAATTTATTTGTTGTCACCGCCACTTTAGAGGAAGCTGGACGCTGGGCGGCGCAACTGGAAGCTATGGGATGGACAACGGTTCATTTTTACCCCACCTCAGAAGCTTCCCCCTACGAGTCGGTGTCTTCTGAAGAAATGACCTGGGGACAAATGCAAGTTTTAGCCGACTTAGTGGGAGGTTTAAAAAACCCAGGTTCTCCGGTTGCGGTTGTTAGTACAGAACGCAGTTTACAACCCCATTTACCCCCCGTTGAGGTCTTTCAACCTTATTGTTTAACGCTCTATCGGGGGATGACTTCAGCAGGAAAAACCCTGGATGAACAGTTTGCCAAGTTAGGGTATGAACGAGTTTCTTTAGTGGAAACGGAAGGACAATGGAGTCGGCGCGGGGATATTGTGGATATTTTTCCCGTCGCGTCTGAATTACCCGTGCGTTTAGAATGGTTTGGGGATGAATTAGAACAAATTCGAGAACTCGATCCGACTACCCAACGATCATTAGATAAAATTGAAAGTCTGATTCTCACCCCGACGAATTTTGATGTCATGATTCAGGGGAATTTACCCGAAGCAGAAACCTTAATTACAGAAGTCATTGCCCTAACTCCTACACCGGAATTTCAACTGGATAATGCTAATTATAAACCGCCAAAATCCTATCATCCTTTACTGGGGTTAGCTTTTGAAAAACCGGCTTGCTTATTCGATTATTTAACCGATACGACTTTAATTGTTATCGATGAACCGGATCAATGTTGTGCCCATAGCCATCGCTGGTTAGAACATATTGAAGAACAATGGCAAACTTTACCTCAAAAATTGCCAAAAATTCACCGTTCGTTTAGTGAATCTCTCCAACAAATTGAAGCATTTGACAAATTATATTTATCTGAATTAGGAGATTATCAACCGACGTTAATTAATATTACCGATGTTCCCAGTTTAAATTTATCTTCCCGTCCCGTACCTGCCACACCCCATCAATTTGCGAAGCTTGCTGAATTAATTCGTCAAGAACGACAGCGACATTTTTCTATTTTTCTCGTTTCTGCTCAACCGAGTCGATCCGTTGCACTTTTATCTGAACATGATTGCCCGTCTAAATTTATTCCTAACCCCCGTGATTATCCGGCTATTGATAATTTAATTAAAAATACCCCTGTTGCTTTAAAATATACTGGACTGGCAGAATTAGAAGGATTTGTTTTACCGACATTTAGATTAGTTTTAATCACCGACCGAGAATTTTATGGGCAACATTCTCTCGCCACTCCCAGTTATATTAGAAAACGACGTCGGGCAACTTCCAAACAAGTTGACTTAAATAAACTGCGACCCGGAGATTTTGTCGTTCATCGTCAACATGGCGTGGGGCGATTTATTAAATTAGAAAGCTTAGTGATTAATAACGAAACTCGTGAATATTTAGTCTTACAATATCAAGATGGAACGTTACGAGTTGCGGCGGATCAAGTCGGAAGTTTATCACGGTTTAGAAGTGCGGGTGGGAAAGTTCCCCAACTGAATAAACTCACCGGACAAGCGTGGGAAAAAACTAAGGAAAAAGTCAAAAAATCATTAAAAAAATTAGCCGTCGATTTATTAAAATTATACGCCCAACGTGCCCAACAAACGGGTTATGCGTTTCCCCCGGATATGCCTTGGCAACAGGAACTTGAAGACTCCTTTTCCTATCAACCCACACCGGATCAAATTAAATCCACCCAAGACGTTAAACGGGATATGGAAAGCGATCGCCCGATGGATCGTTTAGTCTGTGGAGATGTGGGATTTGGCAAAACTGAAGTAGCAATTCGAGCTATTTTTAAAGCCGCTACCGCCGGAAAACAAGTGGCATTATTAGCCCCAACAACAATTTTAACTCAACAACATTATCATACTTTAAAAGAACGATTTGCCCCCTATCCTATTGAAGTTGCTTTACTGAATCGTTTTCGGACAACAGCAGAAAAACAAGAAATTTTAAAACGATTAGCAACCGGGGAAATTGATGTGATTGTCGGAACCCAAGCGTTACTCGGAAAAGGTGTTCATTTTAAAGATTTAGGCTTATTAGTGGTTGATGAAGAACAACGATTTGGTGTTAATCAAAAAGAAAAAATTAAAACCTTAAAAACCCATGTGGATGTGTTAACGTTAACTGCAACTCCCATTCCTCGAACGTTATATATGGCATTATCGGGAATTCGAGAAATGAGTTTAATTACAACTCCCCCTCCGTCCCGTCGCCCAATTCAAACCCATTTAGCACCGTTAAATTTAGAAACCATAAGAACCGCTATTCGTCAAGAATTAGACCGAGGCGGACAGGTGTTTTATGTTGTACCTAGAATAGAAGGAATTGAAGAAAAATCAACTCAAATTCGAGAGATGATTCCTGGGGTCAGATTAGCGATCGCTCACGGACAAATTGACCCCGCCGAATTAGAATCAATTATGTTAACATTTAGTGCAGGAGAAGCGGATGTTTTAGTGTGTACAACCATTATTGAATCCGGGTTAGATATTCCCAGAGTCAATACAATTTTAGTCGAAGATGCTCACCGTTTCGGATTAGCTCAATTGTATCAATTAAGAGGTCGTGTTGGCCGTTCAGGAGTACAAGCTCACGCTTGGTTATTCTATCCCACAACAGCCGATGGACGGGTTAATTTAACCGATGATGCGCGCAAAAGATTAAGAGCCATTCAAGAATTTGCTCAGTTAGGATCAGGTTATCAATTAGCCATGCGAGACTTAGAAATTCGCGGTGCAGGTGATATTTTAGGAGCCGAACAATCGGGTCAAATGGATGTGGTGGGGTTTGATCTTTATAGTGAAATGTTGCAAGAAGCGATTCAAGAAGTCAAAGGTCAAGAAATCCCGCAGGTTGATGATACTCAAATAGACTTAAGTTTAACCGCTTTTATTCCTTCTGATTATATCCCCGATTTAGATCAAAAAATGAGTGCTTATCGGTCGGTGGCGGCTTGTCAAAGTCGAGATGAATTATCTCGCATTCAAGAAGATTGGTGCGATCGTTATGGCCCTATTCCTACTCCAGCACGTCAATTAATTCGGATCATAGAACTGAAACAAATTGCCAAGAAATTAGGCTTTTCTCGTATTAAACCCGATGGTCAACAACATATATTATTAGAAACTCCGATGGAGGAACCCGCCTGGAATTTATTAAAAGCCAATTTAGCGGAACATTTACATCCTCGCTTTGTGTATAGTAAAGGTAAAGTTACTGTTAGAGGATTAGCGGTATTAAGTGCCGATAAACAGTTAGAATCTTTAGTGAGTTGGTTAGCTCAAATGCAAACCGCTTTACCGGAGAATTGTCTAGTTTAAATTATTCCAACTTTCAGAGTTATTAAAAAACGATGGACACGAAAGAATTGTTAATTCAGGAAATAGAAAAAAGTCCAGATTTTATTTTACAAGAGGTCTGGGATTTTCTACAATTTCTTAACGCTAAATATCAGCAAGAAAAGTTAGAGATGAGTCTGATGAGTGAATCTTCTTTACAAAAAGATTGGTTACAACCAGAGGAGGATGAAGCATGGCAGAATTTGTAAAGGGTGATGTAGTTATTGTTCCCTTCCCCTTTTCAGATTTAACACAAGCCAAGCGACGACCAGCTTTAGTAATAGCAGTGTTGACAGGAAATGATTTAATTCTTTGTCAAATTACTAGCCAAGCTATCGGAGATCGTTATGGTATTACCCTGGAAAACCATGACTTTAGCGAAGGGGGACTTAACCAAACTAGCAATATTAGACCTAATCGTTTATTTACTGCTGATCAAGGAATTATACTTTATAAAGCAGGTCAAATCAAACCTGAAAAATTGCAGGCAGTGATTGCTAAAATCATTGTACTTATTCAGCAGTAATTTTTGATAGAAATTTAAAAAATCCAATGATTAATCAAAACTCTTCTCAAACCCAAACATTTAACCCCTGGAATTATAAGCCTTGGTGGTGTCAACCTTGGTCTATTCTATTAACTGGAATCACCTTAATTTTAGGCAGTTTTTTTCTATTTCATATTATTTGGATTACGATTTTAGTCGCTATTCCTTTGTTAGCTTGGATGGGATTTTTTCTATTGATATGGCCGAAGTTAATGGCGGAGGTTTATGCTCAGGAGGACTTAAGCAATAAGGATTAAGTGATTAAAACCATGAATCAAGAAAATCAAGAACAATATTTTTGGGTCTGTGTTAATAATCTTGGTATATAAATAATGCCCAAGAAAATTCGAGAGCTTAAAAAATTACTAGAGAAAGCTGGGTTTGTTTATCGTTCAGGGAAAGGAAGTCATACACGATGGATTCATCCCTTAATACCCAGCCAACCTATCACGATATCAGGAAAAGATGGTGATGATGCTAAACTCTATCAAGAAAAAGAAGTTTACCAAAAACTAGAGATGTTAAAAAAGATTCAAGAAAAGGAGTCTGAATCATGAAACTGCATTATACAATTGTTATTCTATGGTCTGATGAAGATCATTGTTATTTAGTCCATCTTCCTGAATTCCCAACTCAACAATTTCATACACACGGAGAAACTTATGAAGAAGCATTAAAAAATGCTCAAGAAGTGTTAGAAATTTTAATAGAAGAGTATCAAAAAGATGGAAAAAGTTTACCCCTGCCTAATTTGATGCTTGGGGAAAGAGATCAGGTTTTGGAAATACGATAGGAATATTATTTTTTTAAATAATCAGATTAATATAAGAATTGAGGTTTAAATTGGGTTATATAGAGGTCTGCATTCGTCTGAGGTACAAGTCAAAAACTCAATTTCTCAGAGAAAGCGTTTTTTTTATTCACCTTAAAATCACTATAAATTGATTAGTAAAAAATAGAGTTAAGGAAACAAAAGAATGATGAAATTTCAATGAAAACAATTAAATTTACTGATTTATTTGCCGGAATTGGGGGAATTAGACTCGGATTTGAAAAAGCTGCTTCTTCATTAGGATTTCAAGCCCAATGTTTACTCAGTAGTGAAATTAATCAAGATTCAAGATGGGTTTATCAAGCAAATTTCAAAGAACAGTCTTTGGGTGATATTAAGCTGCTCCGCATCTAAATTTAATATTTTATAGCCTAGAGTCTTTCTAGCAAGGCTTGTGGGTAAAAAAATTAAGTGCGTGACAGCTTATTCTGCAAGGATTGGTTGAAAGAAAATATCTAAAAATGATTAATAATCAATATAAACCTGCTAGTGGTAATTTTTCTTTTGAAGTCTATAAATTTTTAGATCCAGAATCTATTGCTGTGACATTAGTAGCGAGTGATGC
>NZ_JBJUDF010000199.1:0-14134 GCF_046067725.1 Planktothrix sp. | reverse complement strand
AAGGGTTGAGAATCTATCATAACTGAGCCTAAACCCGCTCCAGTTCTCACTAAACCTTGAGCTAAAAATCCTTGAAATAAGGTCGCATCCACTAACCCAAAAATTGAGATCCACAGCCAAGCTTGCCATGTTTTAGGTTGTGGACGTCCCGACAGCATTCCTACTAAAAGTAACAATATCCCCGCAGGAACCAGTCGCACTCCCGCCATAAAAAATGGCGTTGTATGGGGGATCACGCCTTTCATGGCGACCATTGCGGTTCCCCAAAAGAAGAACGGAGAAATTAACAATAACGGTTGAAAGGGTAATTTTGCTTGGGTTTGGGGTTGCTGCTCGACAGGCTCAGGACAAGGCTGCATTCAATTCTCCGGGTAGGGGGGACGAAAATTATGTAGTTTTATTAAGAAGTTTATACAATATTATTAATTTAATACAGTTTTGTCATTGCCCATGATTTGGCCATTTAAACCTCGATCCCGCAAACAAATTGCCCGTATAGAAATTAGTGGTGCGATCGCTGGAGATACGCGCAAACGGGTGTTAGAAGCCCTAAAAACCATTGAAGAAAAGAAATTTCCCGCCCTATTGTTGAGAATTGATAGTCCTGGGGGAACCGTTGGCGACTCCCAAGAAATTTATAGTGCCCTGAAACGGTTGCAGAAAAAAGTCAAAATTGTAGCCAGTTTCGGAAATATTTCCGCATCCGGTGGCGTTTATATTGGTATGGGAGCCGAACATATTATGGCGAACCCAGGAACCATTACCGGAAGCATTGGTGTAATTTTAAGAGGAAATAATTTAGAACGGTTGTTAGAAAAAGTCGGTGTTTCTTTTAAGGTGATCAAATCCGGGCCATATAAAGATATACTATCCTTTGATCGGGAGCTCACGGAACCCGAACAACAAATTTTACAAGACTTAATTGATACCAGTTATCAACAATTTGTCCAAACGGTTGCGGAGTCTCGTAATTTACCGATAGAAACTGTTAGAAGCTTTGCGGATGGTCGAATATTTACAGGTCAACAAGCCGTTGAATTGGGAATTGTAGACCGTTTAGGAACAGAAGAAGAAGCCCGTCGGTGGGCGGCGGAATTGGTTAAACTTGATCCCGATAAAACCGAATGTTTCACCTTAGAAAAACCCAAACCGTTTGTTAATAAAGTTCTCGGAAACAAATTAGCTCCAAATAGCATTATTGCGGCTAACCAATGGTTAGAATTTGAGTTATCAACCAACGGTTTACCCTTGTGGATGTATCGACCGTGAACAGAAATTCTGCACAATAAAACAGCCCAAAACTGGACTGTTTTATTGTCAGGACTTACACACAAGGGGTTAAAAAACCCGGTTTCTCATTCAGACTAAGAGCCACAAGCTTGATTTTGGGTTTAGAAACCGGGTTTTTGGGTAAGTCCTGATTGTGAGTTTTTCAGTTATTTAGAGAAACCAGGGCCTAAACCAACGGCTCCCGCATAAACCGCTTGGGCGCCGAGTTCGTCTTCAATTCGTAACAAACGGTTATATTTGGCAATACGTTCACTCCGACACAGAGAACCCGTTTTAATTTGTCCCGCACGGGTGGCGACCGCTAAATCCGAAATTGTCGTATCTTCGGTTTCCCCAGAACGGTGACTAATAACAGAGGTATAACCACTCCGGGTTGCCAAATCAACGGCCGCTAACGTTTCAGACAGAGAACCAATTTGGTTCAGTTTCACCAAAATGGAATTCGCCACTTTCTTGTCAATTCCGTCTTTTAAACGGCTGGGGTTGGTGACAAATAAGTCATCCCCCACCAACTGCACTTTCGGGCCGAGTTTCTGGGTCAAAGATTTCCAATTATCCCAATCATCCTCCTGTAAACCATCTTCAATGGATACAATCGGGTATTTACTGATTAATTCACTCAGGTAGTCAATCAGTTGGTCAGGACTATGGGGTTGACCGTCGTAAGTGTAGGTTCCGTCTTTGTAGAATTCACTAGAAGCCACATCCAAGGCGAGTGCTACCTGTTCACCGGGTTTGTATCCGGCCATTTCAATGGCTTGAATTAAAATATCGAGTGCTTCTTGGTTGGAACCCAAGTTCGGAGCAAAACCCCCTTCATCTCCAACCCCTCCTAAGAGTCCTTTGTCTTTTAACACTCCACTCAGGGAAGCAAAGACTTCCGCACCCCAACGCAGTGCTTCTTTGAAGGTAGGAGCACCAATGGGAACAATCATAAATTCTTGAATATCAACGTTATTGGCAGCGTGGGCGCCTCCGTTGATCACGTTCATTAAGGGCACCGGGAGAACGTTGGCAATGGGGCCACCGAGATAACGATACAACGGTAAACCGACACTTTCAGCAGCCGCTTTAGCAACGGCTAGGGACACACCCAGAATGGCATTCGCCCCAAGATTGCTTTTATTGGCAGAACCATCGAGATCGAGCATGAGTTGGTCGATCAAACTTTGTTCCAGAGCACTGATACCAGTCAGGGCTGGGGCGATAATTTCATTGACGTTTTTAACCGCCGTCAGCACCCCTTTACCTCCATAACGGCTTTTATCTCCATCACGGAGTTCATGGGCTTCAAAGCTTCCCGTAGAAGCCCCACTGGGAACTTGAGCGAGTCCATAAGCACCATTATCGAGATAGACTTCGGCTTCTAGGGTGGGGCGTCCACGAGAGTCGAGAATTTCACGGGCAATAATTGTGTTAATCGCGCTGTCTGACATATTCATCCTTCGTGGTTACAAATTCGGTCTCAAGGTAAAAAATTTTTGAGACAACAGAAACGTTAGCAGGTTCTCAGTGTATCAGGTTGGAACTATTGGAACATTTTAAGGTTTTGACGGAGGGTTAACGTTCACCATTTGCTCCAGCACCTCCAAGAAACCGGGTTTCTGCGATAACATGAGCTACTAATAGAAAGCTCAATTCAGAAACCGGGTTTCTGACCCCACTATTTGCTAAACGGTAAATCTTGATTAATATGATCAATTTCCTGCTGTTCCATCTGATTAATTCTGCCAATATAAGATTGTAGAATTTTAGATAAGCGTTGATCATAAAATCGATGCAAACTATAATTTGGTGTTGCTGGAAAACCTCGACGTTTTTTGTGACGACCGCCAGCACCGGGATCAAAAATTGAAATTCCGTTATTAATTGCCCATTCAATGGGAGAATAATAACAAGCATCAAAATGTAAACAATCAATATCTTGAACACTTCCCCAATAACGACCATACAAGCGATCGCTTTTGGTTAAACAAAACGACATTCCAACGGGTTGATGTTGATTCGTTCCATCATAAGCAGCAACAAATACAACCCGATGGCGATAATCATGATGTAATTGTTCAAAAAACTTTCGAGTTAAATATTTACTGCCCCACCAGCCAAACTTATCACAGGTACTTGCATAGAAGTGATACATTTGTGAAAAAAAGGCTTTAGGAATTTCATCTCCTGTATGAGTTTGTAGTTGTAATCCTGCTTGGTTAACTGCTTTTCGTTCCCGTTTAATATTCCGCCGTTGATTGGCATTAAATCCTTTTAAATAATCATCAAAGGTTTGATATCCTTGATTTTGCCAAATATAACTATGATGTAACCAAGGAGAAAATCCTAACTTTTCTAACATCGGCTTCCACTCTGGATCAACATAAAGAAAATTACACCCGGAAATTTTATTGTCAATGCAAAATTGATCAATTGAATGCACCATTAAACTTGTAATTTCTGCCTCATCTTCTCCAGGTGCAATCAGAAATCGATACCCTTCGGCGGGAGTAAAAGGCGACATTCCTAATAGTTTGGGATAATATTCAATGCCTAATTGATAAGCCACGTCAGCCCATTGATTATCAAACACAAATTCCCCTCGGCTATGTCCTTTAATATATAAAGGAGCAATCCCCACCAACTGTTGATCTCGCCATACCGTTAAATGATGGGGTAACCAACCCGTGCGTCCGGTTGCACTTCCTGATGATTCAATATTATGCAACCAATCCCATTCAAAAAAAGGAGTGATTAACGGTTGAGCGAGAGCATCCCAAGCGGTCTGGGGAACTTCAGCAACCGTATTAATCCAACGGGTAGAATAAGAGGAGGTTAAAGGTTTGACCATGTTATCTCAACAATAGGGACGCATTCTTTATTTAAAGTAGTTTAACTCACCTGATAATGTAAAAACACTTCTTGTCCAACGGGTTTAACCTCTAACAATTGTAAACGAGGCGCAACAGAAGATAAAAAACCTTCTCCATCAGCAGGAGTCGGTGAATTTTGACCTCCTAAAATTAACGGACAAATTGTTAACCAAATTTCATCAATTAAATTCTGTTTTAATAACGCAGAAACCAGTGTTCCTCCTCCTAATATTCCTAAGCGATTTAATCCTAATTCTTGCAATTTTTGAAAGGCAATTAACCAATCAATTTGATCAGTATTATCATCAGCAATAATAATTGTTTCAAATTCCGTTCTGGTTTTCCAGAATTCTTGACCTTGGGTTGTTGTGAGTAACCAATGGGGAACCGATTGTTGAAAAAAACGACAATGGGGATTGAGTTTTCCTGAACCTGATACCACAATTTGAGCAGGTTGAGGCGGTTTTCCTTGTTGTTTTCGAGTTTCTAATAATTCAGAATTGGTAATTCTAATCGTTGTTCCATAGGCATTTAACGTTCCTGCACCGAATAAAACGCCATCCATAATAGCAACTTGTTGTTCTAAATGTTCTTGATCTTGTTGCGAACTAAACCGTGCAGGCGATCGCAATTCATCAGCAATTTTACCATCAACACTCATCGCTAAAATCACAGTTGTATGGGGTCGGTTAGTCTTCATATTGTAATCGATGTCGAGGTTGTAATATTTTATGGTTGTCGTGATATTAATCACTCAATAATAAAGTCTATCTCACATGATTATCCTGATCGAATACAGTGGTTCTAGGGTTCAAATTCACGAATGAGATTATTACCACATTAGGTTTAAGGAGGGACAGCCAATCAATTCATATTATAGAAAATAGAGTGTTTTACCTATTTCTTCATAGAATGCTCTGTCACCTACCCTACCCTTAATTAATCACAAACCGTTTGACTTTTGGCAGTTCTGAGTTCCTTTTGAATGGAAATCGCTTTTCCTAGTGAAGAAATGGCTTCAGGATATTGTTTTAATTTAGATAAGAGTGAACCTCGATAACGCCAAGTTTCTGCATCATCAGACTGACAGGAAAGAGCAGCATCATAAGACGATAAAGCTTCAGGATATCGTTCTAATTTTTCTAAACACATTCCTTTAGAACGCCATGCTGCTGAAGAATTGGGTTTTAAATTAATCGCTTGTTCATAAATAATAATTGCTTCAGAATATTGCTGTAATTTAACTAAAGTTTCTCCAGTTTCAAAACAAGTCTCATAACTATCTGATTTAATACTAAGAGCTTTTTTATATACTTCTAAAGCTTCTAAATTTCGGTTTAATTTACCTAAAATATCACCTTGCATTTTTAATAGTTCAAAATGATTTGGCTTTAAAATTAAAGCTTTCTCCACTGATTGTAACGCTTCTTCATAACGTTGCAGTTCAGATAATGTATGAGTTTGACTTGACCATAATTCCCATTTATTAGGATTAATTTTAATAGCTTTTTGATAGGAATAAATGGCTTCTTCATGACGTTGTAATTTGGCTAAAATATTGCCTTTATTGTGCCAAATCTCACATTTATTAGGAGCAATTTCTAACGCTTTATTATAAGACTCCAATGCTTCATCAAAGCGTTTAAATTTTCTTAAAATTGCTCCTCGATTATGCCATGATTCATAATCATTCGGTTTAATTTTAATCGCTTGATCATAGGATGCGATCGCTTCTTCATATCGTTGTAACCGCACTAAAATATTACCCCGATTATACCAACCATCATATTTACCAGGGTTTAAATTCAGATATTGATTATAAGCATCCAGCGCATCAAAATAACGTTGTAATCGAGCCAAAATCGTTGCTTTTTTAAACCATGCTTGCTCTAATTGAGGGTTCGCGGTAATTGCTTGTTCTAAACAAGTTAATGCTTCCTTAAACTGACCTTCTAGGAAAAAGGATTCCCCTTTCTTTAAATAATCATCCGCAATCATCAATTGCGAAGATTGAGAAGAGTTTGTAGATGGTAAGATAGGAGAATGAATTGAATTTTCAGAGAACAATTCTGTTGAATCAGAGGTAGAGGATAAACCCTTCAAAGAAACCGAATTTTGATTCTGTAAAGCTTGAATAGATTCTTTGGTTTCAAGGGTTTTTTCGTGTAAATCCTTTAAAGCTTGCTCTTTGAGGTCTTGAACTTCAGAAATCATTCCTTGTAATCGAAAGATAAATTGAGATTTAAGGGTTTCTACCTGTTCAATGGAAGATTTAGATGCTTTAGCTTCCCGTGTTAAAAAATTTACTGATTCTTGAGTCGTTGCAATTTGTAGTTCTAACTCTTTAATCAACTGTTGATATCGTTGTTTTGAAACCTTTAATTTTGTTTCTAAATTTTCAATATGATTTAATTTTTTTTGTGCTTGCTCAACAATTTCTTTAACAATTAACCGACGAACTAACCAAAAAAATAAAATTGTGAGACTGGGAACTAATGTAGCAACAATTAATAACGTATTCAGTAAAGTAATGGTTTGAGTCAATTCATAATTCAGCGAAGAACCAGGGCTCATTTGTGCCACAGAAATCGGGTGTTTGATTGAGCTTTGAGGTTCCCCTTGACTCATTTTAACTAATGTTGCTAACCAAGTTTGATCAAGTACATTTGTAATGGATGCAGAAGAAACCTCTTTTGAAGAAAATTCCGTTGAAGAAAAAGACGGATTTTCTATCATTTCAGGCATACTAACGGCTAAACTAGGAGCTAATGCGATGGTTTCTACCTCATCCACCGAACTTAACTCAGAAAGGTTAGATAAACCATTTGTAAGCTCATCAGGAATAGGACTCGCTTCAGTACAGGAGTCTTGACTCACAAAAGTCGCTAACGTTAAAAGCGCAATGGTCGATAACCGCATAGATGTCAACTCGTTAGGGGTGAAAATTGAACCAACCGTTCACAAAACGCAACAAAAGCAAACGGATCTGGTGCTAATGTATATTACGAATTGACAGAGCTTTGTCAGGATTTTAATACTGATACGGAAACCGGGTTTATTAACAATAAATCTGGGTTTTCCCAAGAAATGATTGCTAAAAACCCGGTTTGTTGGAAGGTTGACTGAGCGGAAATGAACCCGATTTTTTTCTTAAACTTCCGCTAATACAGGTTGTTTAATTTCAAGCGGGTTAGACTCAAATTCCCTAGAATTACAATACACCTCGCAGGAATTATTGGGGCTTTCAACGAGTTTGACTTTATGCAATTGTGCCCCTAAATCTCGAATTGGATTTTGCAGTAAATCTCGGATATGAACCGCAATATTTTCAGCCGTTGGCACAACTTTAGCAAAATAAGGAATATCTTGATTTAAAAAAGTGTGATCAAAGGGCTGTACTACATAATCATTGACGGCTTTTTGTAAACCTTCTAAGTCGATAATCATGCCCGTGCGCGGATCAATTTCCCCTTTCACGGTAACATCTAAATGATAATTATGACCATGACCGTTAGGACGGGCACATTTACCATAAATTTCGGAATTTTCCTCAAAACTGAGGTCAGGACGAGCCAGCCGATGAGCGGCGCTAAAATGTGTACTAATGGTTAGATAAGCTTCCATTTCGTTTCCTTGATAATCTGCCCAAAGTTGAGGATGTTCAAATAATTGAATATTCGTCACAGGAAGATGGGGGGCCAACCGATGCCAAATTGCCCGTGCGACCGTTTCCAGGGTCGGTAACGTTTGCTGGAATTCTGGCCACACATCATTGAGATGGGCAAAGTTTAAATGGCTGATGACTTCCTGTTTGAGAATGTGTTTAACATCCGACAGGTTCAGCACCATGCCATATTCATCGAGTTCTCCCACCATCGACACATACAGAACATAGTTATGTCCGTGTCCATGAGGGCGGGCCATTGGGCCAAACCGCTCAATGTTCTCGGTGGCGCTCAATTCGGGCAACCAATACCGATGACTAGCGGAAAATTGCGCCCGACGAGTGATCACGCATTCCATAAAAATGCAAGCCAGATTGTTTTTGTTAAGTTATGTAAATTTATTCTAAGCTTTTTTTATAAAAATTTCAACTTTGATTGAATTAAAACCTCATTATCAATCATTCTGTACTATTTTAAAAAGCGATCGCAACTTGTTCAGAACTTACAAAAAAACCAGGTTTGATAAAAAAATCTTGTTTCAGTCGATCAAGAACAGCTAGAAATTCGGTTTCCTGAACTAAACGAAACTAAACTTAGGATATAATCAATAGCATTCTACTCCACTATCAATTATGCTACGAGAAAAACTTCAACAAGAATTAGACAAACTCAATGAATATCAACTGAAGAAAGTTGCTAATTTCATTAGTTTAATGGAATCTCAATGTAGTCAAGTGACATCATCTTTTGTTCCATTGTGGCAAAAAGCAACACCAACACAACGGGCTATAGAATTCCGTTTGAGTATTTCTATATTTTAACCGATATTCCAAATTTCTTGCAAATCTAATACAAACCCAGGAAGCACATTTTCCCCTGATAAATTAACCGGAGATTGTAAAATTTCTACTTCTTTCCCTAAACGATAAATTTCGACACGCTGATTTTGAGGGTCTATTAACCAACCGAGTTGAGTGCCATTTTCCAGATACTCTTGCATTTTTTCTCGCAGGGTTTTAAGCGTATCGGTTTCTGAACGTAACTCAATCACAAAATCTGGACATAGAGGCAGAAATTTCTTTTTTTGTTCAGGAGTTAACGCATTCCATCGTTCTAATTTAACCCAAGATAAATCCGGCGCTCGATCTGCACCATTAGGTAGTTTAAAACCTGTTGAAGAATCAAATGCTAATCCCAGTTTAGTTTTTTGATTCCAGATTCCCAATTTAACGGCTAGGTTAAAGTTACGGTTTCCGGTTTCACCCCCTGTTGGTGACATAATAATTAATTCTCCTGTTGCTGATCGCTCAAATTTATAGTATCGGTTATTTTGACACAGTTGAAAATACTGTTCATCCGTTAAGTCGATTTGCAATTCTAGGGGATTTGGTAAAGAAATGATTGTATCCATAACGGTTGCTATAAAATTAAAATATTGGTTAAATTATAACATTTTTTGACTCTTAGGAAATCTTTTTCATTTCTTCCTGTGCTTCTCGACGTAAACGAGAGGCAATCCTAAAGAATTCTTGACCTGTGTGTAAAGAAGAATCATCATAATTGAGAGTAAAGGTTTCTAGTTCATTGAGTCCATCATCTAAATGATTTAAGGTATAATAAAGATGAGCCGCTACTCCAGCAACAGGAGAAGGATTTCGTTGAGATCGGAATAATTTTTGAGCTTGATTTAGAGCATTTCTACATAATTCTATATACGTTTGAAATCCTTCCATTAATTCATCATCAAAAGGATCGGCAGATAATTTATCAACTTCTGATTTTAAGGGTTTTAAAATTGTATTAATAGAACGATTAATAGGTTTATAAACTTTATTAATCCAAGTTTTTAATTCTGTATCCGCTTCTGCGGAATAATTTTGAGGTTTAGAAACTAAAGGTTCTACCCCATTAGAATAAGGATTGGCTTCTAACGAAAGTTGTCGATCATAGGATTGGCGTTTTTGAGGATCACTTAATACTTCATAAGCTGCATTAATCTGAATAATTTTGTTAGTATCAGCCGATTCTGTTTGACTATCAGGATGAAATAGTTTGGCTAATCGACGATAAGCTTGTTTAATTTCTGCGGGTGTTGCTGTGGGATTTACTTGTAATGTACTATAGTAATTTTTAGGCGTAGTCATACCCATTGATCTAAGATTAATTACAAATTCCTATAAAGTGAATTTTGGACTTTAATTATTATAGCGTAATCTGCCCCTAAAATGGTAGTATTTTTATTTTTTACCGATAATGATATAATTTTAACCTATATCAATATTATCGAGTTTCTGTTGATGAAATAGAAGAAAATACAGGTTTAGACTTTCTGAGCAATATTCCTAAGAATATTCAAGATCAATTAGAAAAGAAAATTTATACTTTGTAAAAAAACCTAATTTTTTAGCAAGTAAGCAACAAATAAAGCGTTTAACTCTCCCCCCTGTAGGATCAGAAACATTGTTTAACCCAGATCATCCCGAATTTTAGGAAAATTCAGTGAAACCGAGGAACAGCCAGGATAAAAACAAGTTCTATAACAGAAGTGACTATCCTGATGGTTATACCCCTTTCGCACTTGAGAGAACGTCCAAAATGTCCTTCAATCAATCTTCTTGTTCGATTAATCCTTGGAGTCTGATTACTGCATTATCCTTAAGTTTAGGATTAGTTAGCATCCCCTTGATTGCTCCTGTATTTGCCCAAGAACAACGAGTTAGAACCCTAACGGTCAGTGGTGAAGGTGTGGTCATGATCCCAACCACCCAAACCCAAGTGCAGTTAGGGGTTGAAGTATTAGGAAAAACCGCCGAAGAAGTTCAAGCAGAAGCAGCCAGACGTACCAATGCGGTGATAGAATTACTGCGATCGCGCAATGTGGAAAAACTGGAAACCACCGGAATTCGTCTTAATCCGACCTACAGTTATACCAACGATCAACAACGTTTAACGGGTTATTCTGCTACCAATACCGTTAGCTTCAAATTGAAAACCGAAAAGGTTGGTAGTTTATTAGATGAAGCTGTTAAAGCCGGAGCGACCCGTATCGATGGGATCAGTTTCGTCGCCTCCGATGCTGAAATTAGTGCCGCCCAACAACAAGCCTTAAAACTAGCGACCCAAGAAGCCGAACGTCAAGCCAATGCTGTTTTAGGGGCTTTAAATTTAACCCGTCGAGAAATTATTGGCATTCAAGTCAATAATGCTAGTGTTCCAGTTCCCATGCCTGTCATGTATAAAGCTGATGTTGCAGCCGCCCCAGCGACTCCCGTTGTCGGAGGAGAACAACAAGTCAGAGCCTCCGTCACCCTGCAAATTAGTTATTAGGGAGTCAATTTCCCTCTGTTCCCTATTACCCATTCGTAATTCGTAATTCGTAATTCCCCATTACCTAAAGTCAGGTAATGACAACACAGAACAAGATCCATGCGTCAGTTCAGAGAATGTCTGGAATAATATTGAGGTGATTCCAGATTAAAGGTAGACCAAATCCAATGTCCCTGACCTCTGCACAACCCGCTTTACTTGTCCTCGCTGATGGAACCACCTATACAGGCTGGTCATTTGGCGCACCAGGAACCGTCATTGGGGAAGTTGTCTTTAATACGGGTATGACCGGATATCAAGAAGTATTGACAGATCCCAGCTATTGTGGACAAATTGTAACCTTTACCTATCCAGAGTTGGGCAATACTGGGGTAAACCCCGATGATGAAGAATCCACCCATCCTCATGTTCGAGGGGCCATAGCCCGTAATATTTGTACCCGTCCGAGTAATTGGCGTTCAACTCAATCATTATCCGACTATTTAAAACAGCACCATATCCCCGGTATTTATGGAATTGATACCCGCGCTCTCACCCGCAAAATTCGGACAGTTGGGGCGATGAATGGTGCGATTTCGACTGAGATTTTAGATCCAGGGGAATTGCGAAATTTAGTCGAACAAGCTCCTAGTATGGCTGGGTTGAACTTAGTTAAAGAAGTCACTACCCAAGAAGCTTATGAATGGTTAGAACCCACCGAAACCGCTTGGGAGTTTAGTGACTCTACCTGTCGTGATCAACAACCCCGTTATACCGTTGTTGCCTTAGATTTTGGGGTAAAACGCAATATTCTGCGACGGTTAGCCAGTTATGGCTGTCGGGTAATTGTAGTTCCCGCCCATACCCCCCCAGAAGAGATTCTCAAATACAATCCTGATGGGATTTTTCTCTCGAATGGCCCCGGTGATCCTTCGGCTGTCACCGAAGGAATTAACACCACAAAAGCTTTACTTCAAGCTGAAAAACCTGTGTTTGGAATTTGTATGGGCCATCAAATTTTAGGGTTATCTTTGGGCGCAGAAACCTTTAAGCTAAAATTTGGGCATCGAGGTTTAAATCAACCTGCCGGTTTAGAAAAACAACAAGTTGAAATTACCAGTCAAAATCATGGGTTTGCCATTGATCCTGATACGATGGCAGAAGATGTACAAATTACTCACCTGAATTTGAACGATCGCACCGTTGCTGGATTAAAACACAAAACGTTACCTTTGTTTTCTGTTCAATATCACCCTGAAGCCAGCCCTGGCCCCCATGATGCTGATTATCTGTTTGAGCGTTTTGTTCAAGCAATGCAACAACACAAACAGCCAAATTGAACCGCTCTAACCCTCCTAATTGAGTAGACATTTTCTGAAAAAGCTTTTATACTGGATCGGCGATGTCAATTTCTATGTAATTAGGAGGGTATCATTCCTGAGCCACTTAATTTAACCGTGAGCCTGCGGGGTACACGGGATGTTAAAGACAACTATCAACTCTTTCGCCTGACTGGATTACTGGATGCTTTCTCAGAAGGCACCTTTCGGAAAGTGGTGGGTGGCTATATTGAAGAGGAACAAAGTGCCAAGCACATTATATTGGATCTTTCTCAGATAGATTTTGTAGACAGTTCGGGATTAGGGGCGCTCGTGCAGCTTGTGAAAAAAGCGCAAAGTAACGGCGCAACTTTACAGGTTGTTTCCAATGCTCGTGTAACTCAAACTGTTAAATTGGTTCGCTTGGAAAAGTTTCTCTCTTTACAGCCATCTGTAGACGATGCGATAGAGAACGTCAAAAGTGCCTAGTTGTGATAGTTCACTCAATCTCGTCTATACCCCGTCCGGTGAGGATACTCCGTCAATGGGATCAGGGTGAAACAATCTTTGCGACTATTTCTTAATGACTAGCTAGTTCACCTCTGGTTAGTCCCTACCTCTGGATCAAATGCTTCATCAAAGCCTATCACCAGAAGAAGTTCAACGGATTTCTCCAGCATCTTGGGCCTATTTAGGAGATGCCGTTTATGAACTTTATATTCGTAGTTTTTATCTGATGCCCCCCAAGCGATCGCATCTGTATCATCAGTTAGTGGTAGCTCAAGTTCGTGCAGAAGGACAAGCGCGTCACTTGCGATCGCTAGAACCTCACCTCACAGAACCGGAGTTAAAAATCTTGAAGCGGGGTCGGAATGCAGCTTTTGGACATCCCAAAAGACTCGATCCCAAAACTTACCAAGAAGCTACCAGCTTAGAAGCTTTATTTGGGTATTTGTACTTAACGAATCCGCAACGGTTAGAGGAATTGTTTAATTATCTTGAGCTTGATTCTAAAGAAAAACAATGACTGATAAGCTGTCACTCTCACTATTAATTAATTGTTTAAGATTGGGCAGGGGAGAGTCAACGAGTATAAAATAGGATGAGATCACAGCTTATTCAAGAGGATTCTAAACAGATATTCAGCTTAAACTCAAGCTTATTGAGGAAACATTGATTGAGGTAAACAACTTTATTGTGGAACTAGAAACCGAGTTTATTTGCTAGTTTCTCGTTCTCTCATCTACGATCTTTTGTCAGAAATTGGGTCATTTTGAAGCTGTCCTCTTGTCATAGAATTCAGAATTTATCGCAAAGAACAGCTTGACAGTAAACCGGGAAAAAAGTGCTTTTTATAGATAAGCTTTGAGGCTTTATTGATGTCCTAACTTATACTTCAATTACTATATTCAGAAGTTATCATCAGAATACAGCCACTAATTCTCCTGTCTAAAATTTGACTTGAATCAGTAATATTTCTACATAGTCTCACAAGAATTATGCCAAAATTTAATCGTTCTAATTCTCCATCTAGATCGTCTAAAAAACCATCAAATCGATCTCAATCTGGAGACCGGGACAACAGAAAGTCTTCTCGATTTTCAGATGACAGAAAGCCTTCTCGATTTTCAGATGACAGAAAGCCTTCTCGATTTTCAGATGACAGAAAGCCTTCTCGATTTTCAGATGACAGAAA
>NZ_JBJUDF010000198.1:0-14670 GCF_046067725.1 Planktothrix sp. | reverse complement strand
CAGAATCACCTAATTTGTTGAGTTGTTTGGCAGTGGTTAAGGCTTCTTTTAGGGCTAATAATTCTTGACCCTGACTGAAGAATTCCATCACAGAAGCAGCTTTTAACCTGATTTCTACGGTATATAATCTTAATGTTTCTTCTTTGCTTGCAATCATCAATCCAACGAAAGAAACGAAAGCAACAAAAGCAACGACACCAGAAATCAGCCCGATTAAAGTAGCTCGTTGTTTGGCTTTTGATAAAATTTCATAAGCTTTTTGTTTAGTATCTAATTCTGCTTGCATCGCCCGTTTATGTAATGCTTCACTCGCCGATAAATATTGATAATCTTCACTACTGAGATTTTTTCCCTCCGCCCATTGTTTCGCTTCTTTTAACGCTTCTCCCTGTAACAAACGAGACTCATCCTGACGTTCTGACTTTTCCCATGCAATAAAATCTTCTGAATATGGTCGTAAATCGGCTAAGGCTGTTTCTACCCACGTTAAATTAAAAACTTGGGCATAAATTTGATTATAAACCTTCAGTTTCCCTGCCTGTTTAACGACTAATCCTGATAACCTCAACATCACTTGATCGGGGTTATCTTCAGCTACAATTTCTTGCTGTTGTAAGATGTTTTGATAAATTCCTAGAAGTCGTCCCGTGTGTTGATGTCCTGCATGGAGAATTCGATCTCGAATGGTTCTTAGATGTTCCGGGGTGTCTTGTCCTTCCCAGTTATTAATCATTCGTTCTTGGACTAATTTTTCCAACCATTCCGCTTCTTGATTTAACGGGATTTTTTCCGCCGTTTCTCTAATCAGTTGACAAAGTTTTTGCGTTAAAAATGGTTGTCCTCCTGTCCAAGATAAGATGGATTTTAATAGGTTTTCAGGGTTTTCTGTTTGGGTTAGTAATCCATTAATTAAGGGTTGAGATTCTGGGAATTGAAATCCGGTTAATTCAATGGCTCGACCAATATTAAAGGGGGTTCTTTGTTTATCTTGGATTAAATCGCATGGACTGGCTACCCCTAAAATGGTAAAGGTTAATCGTTGGTATTTGGGTTGATCGACTCGCAGATTATAACAAGCTCTGATTAAGGCGAAAAAGTCTTCTATCTTAAATTTTAAACTGCGAATACTATCACTTTCATCGACAAAAATAACAATATTTTGTTGAATTTCTTCTAGTAAGATTTCATCGATAAATTTACTTAACCGTTGAACATAAGATAGTAAATGATTTTGTTTCCACCATGTATTCAGGTTAAATTTTTTATATAAATCAAAATATCCGACTAAGCAGTCAATTAACCCTGCATACCATTGTTCCGGGGTGACATCACTGGTTCCAATTAAGGTAATATCTATTACTGCACAAGCTACATCTTCTGCTTCTAATCGCTGCATGGTTTGAACTCGCAAAGAGGATTTCCCCATTTGTCTTGAGTTCAATACATAACAAAATTCTCCGGCTTTTAACGCTTGATATAATTCTTCATCAGCTTGTCGTTTTACATAAGTTGGTGCGTCCGGCGGTAGACTTCCACCCACTTGATAAAAATCTGTTAATCTTGGAGTTTCAAACATTGATTATTCCTCTAAAATTATTCAACAGTTGAGTTAACAGTTAGGGATTAATTTGATATAAATCGACAGGTTCAGGAAATCCCTTTAGCGGTTTTGATCCCATAAATTTTGCCTCTAAATGGATATGATTTTTCACAACTTCATAAACGGTTTTAGAAATACAAATACCATTCATACACGCTTGACCTTGCAGGCGTGCTGCCATATTTACACCTTCCCCTAAAACATCATTACCACTAAAAAATACATCGCCTAAATGAATCCCCATTCGATGATATAGTACCTGTTCAGAGGGTAAAGAAGCAGCAGAACGCACTAAGGTTTTTTGGATTTCTTGAGTACAGGAAACTGCTTTAACAGCACTGTTAAAATACATTAATAATCCATCTCCCATTGATTTTAAGACTTGTCCTTCATAGCGGTTACAAATGTCTCGCATGAGTTGAAAATCACGGGTTAGTGATTCTAACATTTGCGTTTGATTTGCAACCATCATTTGAGTAGAATTAACAACATCAGTAAAGACAATGGCTGCTAAAGTAATTTTAGGTTTATCAATCGGGTTAGTTGAGGACTGAGGCGGTTTTAATTCAGTAGTAATAGTTGAATTTTCGCGTAAATGTTCTCGAAAATAATCACGATAGAGACTGCAGGAGGGTTCAAGTAAATTATCCTTAATTTTAACTAATCCCATACTGCGTAATTTAAAGGCTTCTGATGCACCAATACGCATCGGTTGTTCAGAGGTAACAACTTGTTTAAAGGCTGTTAATAAAGATTCATCGGTTTCTAAATTGAGTAAATGACGACGTAAATGTTGATCATAAGGCCCTTCTTCTGTCGGTGCTAATTGAATTAATTCTTCTAAGGTTAATCGTTTCCGTGCAATTTGATATAAAGCAACGCGAATTAAATAAGGATTTCCTCCCAGTAGCACCATGAGTTGTTTAAGTTGATCCGGTTGCCAATTTAATTGATGGCGTTCAACTAAATCTTGAACTTGAGATAAATTGAGTTCGGGTAATTCAATCGCTAATCCAACGTTAAAGGGAGATTGATTAATATTAAGCGGGATATAAACTTCTTTAGAATGAGCGATCACTAATCGTAATTTTTTCCAAGCAGGCATATTTTTTCCCTGTTCATGCCACGTTCTTAAGAGGGCAAAAAAGTCGGTGGCAATTTGAGGATATTGAAAAATCTGATCAACTTCATCTAATCCTAAAACCAAAGGATTCTGAATTTCTGCGAGTAAATAACGCTGAAAATAATTGGTACTTTTTCGTTTACTTCCTAAACAATCTTCTGTCCAGTAATCGGTTAGTTTATTCTCCAGATTGAGTTCATCACTCAGACTGACACAAAACCATTGTAAAAATCGATCTAAACTACTCAAAAATTCACTATCCGCCGATTGAAAATTTAGGTAGGCGGTTCGATATCCTTGTTGATCTGCATAATCAATAATTCGAGATAATAAAGAACTTTTACCCATTTGTCGAGGAGCTTTGACTCGTATTAAAGCGCCGGATTTAGCAATAGTTTGATAACAGTCCGCTTCAATGGGAAAACGTTCAACATAAAATTTAGAATCCAGAGGAACCTGACCTTCGGGTTCTTCCAGATTCAAGAGTTGTTTTGACGAGCTTTGTGGTGGTAGAGAATCGTTGCTCACATTGCCCCCAAGTCGCTATAACTTTAAAGTGATTTTTTTAGAATAAATCATTATTGCTTATTTGTACAATTCATTTTTTTTATCTACTTAGCGGTGATCGCCACCTGCTCGGCGTACTCGATTCATCTCACGCCTGGACTTTTTTGTTGGGCTGTGGAGTGGTTTAACTTTTATAATTAAAAAAAATTATTAATTTTTAATAATTTATTAAATATATTCATATAAAGTCATCATAAGTTTGTGCAACTTCAAGGATAGACTTAAGTACATAGAATTTTGACTTTTAATAGATCTTGGTCTATGGAAGTTATGACAGGAGAGCGACACCTTCCAGTTCCATTCGGAGATTAGCCATCTCTGAACCGCCTGCCGACAGATGTTCGCGTAACACCTGTGCTATAAGGGTGCAGTGCTTCACCCCTACTTTTAAAAGCTCACTTATTACAATAGTCGCTCTTTGTTAGAGGAGGCAGAAGGAGGTATTCGTGGATTTTTTGTCCTTGTTTTTGACGGACTTCGTTAAGCAGTTGCAGTCCCCGACACTCGGCTTTTTGATTGGTGGGATGATCATTGCGGCTCTGGGTAGCGAATTGGTAATTCCAGAGTCAATTTGTACGATCATCGTCTTCATGCTGCTCACCAAAATCGGTCTGACCGGTGGCATTGCCATCCGCAATTCCAATCTGATGGATATGGTGTTACCGGCATTGTTTGCTATAGTCGTAGGGGTTCTGGTTGTATTCATCGCCCGTTATACATTAGCCAAGCTGCCCAAGGTCAGAACTGTGGATGCGATCGCCACCGGAGGTTTGTTTGGTGCGGTGAGTGGCTCCACCATGGCCGCTGCCCTAACACTACTGGAAGAAGAAAAAATCCCATACGAAGCATGGGCTGGTGCACTCTATCCCTTCATGGATATCCCCGCGCTCGTCACTGCAATTGTTGTGGCTAACATTTATCTCAACCAGAAGAAGCGTAGAGTAGAAAACGAGTATCCCAGCAAGCAGCCCGTTGCAGCAGGGGATTATCCCGATCAGCAAGAGTATCCCCGCACCCGCCAAGAGTATCTCAGCCAGCAGCAAGATCCTGCTGATAATCGAGTCAAGATCTGGCCAATCATCGAGGAAAGTCTGCGGGGGCCTGCACTATCAGCAATGTTGTTAGGTTTGGCTCTGGGACTGTTCACCCAGCCAGAAAGTGTCTATAAAAGCTTCTACGATCCCGCCTTTCGCGGCTTGCTTTCGATCTTGATGTTGGTCATGGGTATGGAAGCTTGGTCAAGAATTGGCGAACTGCGTAAGGTAGCCCAATGGTACGTCGTGTATAGTGTGCTCGCACCCTTTGTACATGGCTTGATCGCCTTTGGTCTGGGTCTGATTGCCCACTACACCATGGGATTTAGCTTGGGTGGTGTTGTCGTCTTGGCTGTCATCGCTTCCTCTAGTTCAGATATCTCAGGCCCCCCGACGTTGCGGGCTGGTATCCCTTCGGCTAATCCATCCGCTTATATAGGCGCGTCCACAGCCGTCGGTACACCAGTTGCCATCGGCTTGTGTATACCCTTCTTTATTGGGCTTGCCCAAGCGATAGGCGGCTAATTCCACAGGGGTCGCGTCCTGTTGGCGATCCCTTGACCCAGCAGATTAAGCAACTCAATATATAATATCAATTGACGTAGGTCAGGAGGTAAGTAATATGTCCAAGCGTGCCAACAAGCTGGTCATCGTCACCGAAAAGGTTCTGATCAAAAAGGTCGCCAAGATTATCGAAGAAGCCGGGGCGACCGGTTATACAGTGGTGGATACTGGCGGTAAAGGTAGTCGTAACGTGCGCTCTACGGGTAAACCTAACACTGCCGACACCGATTCTAATGTAAAGTTCGAGGTACTCACCGAAAATCGGGAGATGGCCGAGAATATTGCGGATAAGGTCGCAATCAAGTTTTTCAACGATTATGCGGGCATTATCTACATCTGTGAGGCAGAGGTACTGTACGGGAGAACTTTCTGCGGGCCAGATGGCTGTTGAATCGAAACGATGCAGACCTAGAAGGCTGGGGCATGACCCCAGCTTTTTAGCTTCTTGCAGAAGAAGCTAAAAAACGGAGTAACGAGTTCATTAAAATGCTTTGACTGATACTTTTTGAGGGGGTGGGGTAAGGACAAGCCTCACCCCAAGGTGTCGGGTTTTAGGTGTTCCCTGATTATAGCTGAAAATTTCTTAAATGGTAAAGCGAGATCTCGTAATTTATTAACTTTCCCGGTTTAAATGATAACGGCGAGGTTTTCTCACCCTAACAGTAAGACCTCCTCGCCACTATTGGTCTGTAATGTCGCACAGTCTAATTGTTTATTCTTCGTCGCCTTCTTCTTCGTCGTCGGTGGGATAGTAGAACCCTTTAGAACGACCTGTGAGAACAGACTTACCGAGGGATAACGCTTTTTCAGCTTGTAGTCTTGCTTTCCGCTTCCAAGTCGCTTTCCGCATATCGCGTCTGGACTTAGAAGTTTTCTTCTTGGGTACAGCCATGAGCCTAAATTAATGAAGATTTTGCACAAACTATTATATTACCCTATTCGCACCCTTGACTGAAGATTTTTTCCTAAAAAATTTACAACGACTCTAAAAACACGATCACTTTGATCAATCATTGAGGTTGAGGAGGTGAATCTAGGGTTAAAATAACGGGGGTATGATCACTCGGTTGTTCCCAAGCTCTAGGAGTTTTATCAATCATAGAACTGATCGCTTGTTCGTAAAGGGGTAAGGTTAAATAGTGGGTATCAATGCGCCATCCGCTATTGCGTCGAAAGGAAGCTTGGCGATAGTCCCACCAACTAAACTGTCCCCCCTCTGAGGTAAATTTGCGAAAAGCATCTTTAAAGCCTAAGTCTAATACCGATTGTAAAGCTTGACGTTCTGCATCACTCGCCATAATATGCGTTTCTCTATTTTTCGGGTTATGAATATCAAGATCTTCTAAAGCAATATTAAAATCTCCACAAATACATAAATTAGGAGTTTGTGTTAACAATAATTTTAAATAATCCTTGAGAAAAGTTAACCAGTTTAATTTATATTGATATTTATCACTCTCTAAACTAGAACCATTAGGAACGTATAAATTAACAATAGCAACATGATTAATGATTCCGGTTAAAACTCGTTTTTGTTGATCAAAATCTTGAGCTTGTTGAGTATTTAAAATTCCTGAAAACCCAAAATAAATGGATTCTAAGGGATTTTTGCTGAACATAGCCACTCCATTATAAGCTTTTTGACCATAAATATAAACGTGATAACCTAGGTCTTCAAAAACAGCACGGGGAAAATCTTGATCAATTACTTTAGTTTCCTGCAAACATAAAATATCAACAGGATTTGTTTGTAACCATTGTACAATATGATCTTTTCGGGTTCTAATTGAATTAACATTCCAGGTTGCTATTTTCATTTCTCAGTCCTGAGTTGATGGGTGGTTATCTCTATTCTAATTAATGATGCTAATATTAAGATATGTAAAGTTATTCTTCACAAATCGATTTAACCATGTACATCTTTGGACTGGGTAAAAAGCTGAAAATGCCTTCCGCCTCCGATGCCTTACCCGGACGGACGGAAGCGATGCCTGTACCCGATAAACATTACGTGAATGGCAACCCCCTCAAACCTCCCTTTCCCGCAGGTTTAGAAATGGCAATGTTTGGAATGGGGTGTTTTTGGGGTGCAGAACGTCGGTTTTGGCAACAGGACGGGGTGTTTAGTACCTCCGTTGGTTATGCAGCCGGACTGACGCCTAACCCCACCTATGAAGAAGTGTGTAGCGGGTTAACCGGACATAACGAAGTGGTGAGAGTCGTTTATGATCCCAAAATTATTAGTTATGAACAATTGCTGAAAGTGTTCTGGGAAAGCCATGATCCGACCCAAGGAATGCGTCAGGGTAACGATGTCGGAACCCAATATCGTTCAGGAATTTATGTTTATTCCGACTCACAACGTCAACAAGCCGAAGCTTTACGGGATGTTTATCAAAGCTCACTAAAACAAGCAGGTTATGGAACTATCACAACGGAAATTCTGGAAGCACCGGAATTTTATTACGCTGAAAGTTATCATCAACAATATTTAGCCAAAAATCCGAATGGCTATTGTGGTTTAGGCGGAACCAAGGTTAAACTTCCAGAATAAGCGCGTCAGTTGTTAACAATTCATGGTTGACGGTTAACGATTAATTGTTAACTGTCAACCCCTAGAATTATTTTTTCTGAACTTTCGTTTTCCATTCAGCGATCGCTTTTTGAGCAGCATCGTGGGTTGGTGAATTTTTAGGAACTAATTGAGCCGCTTCAATGGCAATACTATATTGTTTTTTCTGAGCACGAGATTGAGCAATCGCTAAGATTTCATTTGACCATTGATTAATCAATTTTTGAGCTTCAGCATATCCAGGTTGATCAGCCGGAATTTGTTCAACTTTACCAATGGCATCACTATAAGTTGAAGCCTGACCCGGTTTAATTAAAGCTTTAGCTTCACTCACAATGGCTTGATTATTTTTGACAACTGCTAATTGAGCTTCCCACTCTTTCAGCTTTTCTTGTCCCTGTTGATAAATTGTCGGATTCGCATTCGGAATCAATTTAACCGCATCAACAGCACCCTGTAAATTTTGACTTTGAGCCCGTCCTTCGGCAATATCAAGAATAATTTGACTCCATTGTTCAATATTTGCTTGTGCCTGTTTAAATTGAGGATCACCATCAGGAATTTGTGCCGCTAACGCAATGGCTTTGCTAAAACCCGAAGCTGAAGTATCTTTTAACAAGACTTTAGATTGTCCCATTAATTCTTCAGCCGTAGCAGGGGTTTTAGGTGTCGTTGTCGTTCCCGTTTCAGGGGATGTTGCAGAAGGTTTTTCCTTCGTCACTACTGTGGGATTGGTGGTAGAAGATTTAGCTGTTTTTTCACCTAAAAAGATGGGTTTATTGGTGAGAAAAACACCCAGTAATAAAACCAGTGCCGTTGCTCCACTCCAAAGAATTAGCCGTTGTAAAAATGAACTATCTGACATAGTATCCTCTGTTGAATTAGCAGGAATTTGGGGTGCGGGTTGCTGTACAGAAGGGGCAAAATTCGAGGATAAATCCTCGGTTAAAGGTTCATTTTTTTCTGTAGATTTATGGGTTTGAGTTTCTGAATCTTCCATTTTTTGATAAGAAGAAGCTGATAATTTCAAAGGATCTTCGGTTAAAGGAGCAGTACCATTTTTGTAAGGTTCTACAGTCGGCATATTCATTTCCTTCATAGCATTGGAAAGGCTAACACTCGCTACCTGACGGCTTTCAGCAGGTAAAATCACCTGTTGGAGTTTAGTGGCTGGATAAACAGCAAAGACAGGTTTTTGTCTCGGTCTTAAATGTTGTTCGGTCAGTTCGGGTAAACGTTCTCCGAGGAAATGGATTAATTGGTCTAATGTGGAACATTCTCCCGCTTTTAATCCTTCTAATAGCGCCGCAGTAAAAAATCCTTGCCGCAAAGCCGAGGTTTCCCGTGATAACTGTTCTCGGCGACAAGATAAAATAGTCGGGATTTCCAATTGGCGGGCGAGTTCAACCGTTTGGACTCCCACACTTTCCCCAGCGTGTGCTCCCTGACTGCGATTAATATCCAACAATACTAAAATTTTATCCGTTGGTGCTGCCTTGAGATAGTCATACAAGGTTTGAACTGAAATCCCCGTTGTTTCTAACTGAGCCGGGTTACCATCGATGGGAAGTAAGTAATCTTTTCCGTCTTGACTAAACCCATAGCCACTAAAGAAAAACCAGAGAACATCTTCACGACTGAGTTGCTCTTTGCATAAGGATTCTACCCACTCTAAAATATTTTCTTGATTAGGAGTGGTGGACATCCCTAAGACCTGGGGTGAGTGTTCCGTGAGTAATAAACTCTTCTCTTGAGGAAATCCAGCCGTATTGACCAAAAATTCATAGATCGCTTCTGCATCCTTTTGAGCATAATTTAACGGTTGCAGGTATTGATATTGATTAATGCCAATGGCAATACAAACATGATGTTTCATAAAATTTACCGAAAAACCACATCCCCTTGTGGGTGGAGCAATTAACGATTTATGCCCCATCAATTTTGATTGACACTCTCAGGTCTGAAGACGCTGAGATTCTAACTTCAACCTAGATACGTGCTGCGACCAGGGTTTCCCCAAGAAGAGTAGAGGTTTCTAGTCCATTAGCGTTACTTTGGGGATGCCCTCCCCTAGCTTGTTTTGCAAGATTGAGAATGTTTTTTGCAGCATTTGTATCTCTATGTAGTTCGCATCCACAATTACAAATATGGGTGTGAGTTGATAGAGATTTTTTAACAATTGCCCCACAATTAGAACATCTCTGTGAGGTGAAATGGGGTGCAACTGGTATTGCTAATTTATCGAATTTAGCTGCAAAATATTCTATCCATTCTCTAAACAAATACCAACTAGCATCACTAATTGATTGAGCTAAACAATGGTTTTTAACTAAATTTCTAACACTTAAATCTTCGTAGGCTACTAAGTCGTTAGACTTGCATACGTTACTCGCTAGTCTTTTAGCGTGTTCATTCCGTTGCCGACTTACTTTTAAATGTTTTTTAGCGTAAATTTTTCTAGCTCTCCGTCTACTCGATGAACCCTTAACCTTTTTGTAGATTTGTCTCTGAGATTTTTTAATAGACGTTTCCGCCTTTCTCAGAAACTTAGGATTTGGTTCTTGATGTCCATTAGAGTCTGTGTAAAATGACTCAATGCCAACATCAATTCCAATTTCATTTCCCGTTTTCGGTTGAACATCGGTAATGGTAATACCAAGACAAAACTGGCAGTAATAACCGTCAGCACGACGAATTAATCGCACCCGTTTGATGTCTTTAAGATTGTAGGTATGGATATCCCATTTCCCCTGTAATTTAAGTTTGCCAATCCCGTTTTTGTCGGTAAAGGTAACTTGCCTTTTAGTTGGGTGTAACTTCCATCCTGTTGTTTTATATTCAACGGAACGGCAGTCTTTTTGAAATTTTGGATATCCTTTTTTACCAGAAATCTTTTTCTTACAATTGTCGTAAAAACGACTAATGGCAATCCATCCCCGCTCGGCTGCGGATTGAACTGCCATTGAATTTAGGTCATTAACGAAAGAGAATTCTTTTCTGAGAGTCGTTGAATATCGGTTTAAGGCAAACTTGTCGATTTTCAACTCTCTGGAATGATCTATCCAGTATCTAATCGCTTTATTGCGAATGAATTGAGTTGTACGAATTGCTTGAGCAATCGCTTTGTATTGCTCAAGCTTGCCTTTGACTTTGTATTCTAAAACTATCATGAAATTCTCCTGCTTTCGACCTGTTTTTATATTAATATAAATCAGGAAAATATTCGCGGGGAATTTATTCCCCTGAGTCGTTTTTCATCTCAGGTCTGTTGGCGTAGCCTGCCGTAAGGCATAGACACGCTCGTTTTCAACCTCCCACCTGGGTCTTATAAAGTTATTAATAGGAAACTGTTGATCCTTGACAGTTGGCGGTTCAAAATCAACCAGCAAGGGAGTGTCAACTCCTACACCTGACACCCCTTGATGACGGATGAGTGATCACGGATTCCTGAAAAATACATTTCAGGATACGATAGGAATATGGCTATGATCGATATCCAGGGAGTTAAACACACTTACGAATTGACGTCGCCCACCCCTTCGGGTGACGTCCTGGTTTTTATTCATGGTTGGTTGCTTAGTCGTCATTATTGGCAACCGGTCATCGACCTGCTATCCCCTCAATATCAATGTTTATCCTATGATTTACGGGGGTTTGGAGATTCTCAACTGTTGCAGGGAAACCCCTCACGACTAGCGGTATATACCCCCATTTCCTATGCGGAAGATTTAGCGATTTTATTGGACACGCTTAACCTCAAAAATGCTTGGTTGGTTGGTCATTCTCTGGGGGGAACTATTGCCCTTGTAGGCGCCGATCAACTACCTGAACAAGTGAAAGGGGTGATATGTGTCAATGCTGGGGGAGGAATTTACTTAAAAGAAGAATTTGAGAAATTTCGATCTGTGGGTGAACAACTGGTTAAATTTCGTCCCCGATGGTTATGTTATTTACCGTTATTGGATTTAGTTTTTACTCGTGCTCAAGTGGCTTGTCCCATTCAACAACGGTGGGGACGACAACGGTTAATTGATTTTGTCATCGCCCATCCTGAAGCTGCATTAGGTGCTTTATTAGATTCTACGACGGAAGCGGAAGTCCATCGTTTACCGCAGGTGGTATCTCGACTGCAACAACCCGTTTATTTTTTGGCGGGACTGCAAGATGTAATTATGGAACCCCAATATGTTCGTCATTTAGCCAGTTTTCATTGGTTATTTCGTCAAGGAGATAACAATGTGATTGAAATTTCCAACTGTGGACATTTAGCAATGGTTGAACAAACCCATACCGTTGTTGATCATATCAAAACGATTTTAAATCAACATTGATCATCAAATAGGGGTTAAATCATGATAGAATAGCGAAGAGCAATTTTTTCCCTGATCTAATCGATATGCCGTCCCATAATCACTAAATCTCGTTCAATCCCATCTAAATCGGCAACTTTAGGCAAATAACCCCATTGTTTAAACTCAAAGGTTTCAAATAATTTTAAACTCGGTTGATTATGAGCAAAAATTAAGGCAACTAACGCTTTTAATCCCAACTCAGGACTGCGATCAATAACTTCAGTTAAAAGGTTTTTGCCAATACCCTGACCTTGATAATCAGGATGAATATAAATGCTAAGTTCTGCGGTGCGATGATAGGCCGGACGACCATTGAACATCTGAAAACTTAACCATCCAACAATTTGATCATCTAATTCCACGACCCACACCGGACGAGTTTGGGCTTTGTGTTCCTGATACCAAGGAATGCGACTTTCTACAGAGATCGGTTCTAAATCCGCCGTTGCCATTCGCCCCGGAACAGCGGCGTTATAAATCTCTACAATTGTGGGTAAGTCCGTTTCCACTGCATCCCGAATCTGCATATACATCCTAACAATGGTTTGGCTCATGATTCCCCCTACTGCCCATAAGATTAAAAAATCTAGTGTAGTCGAGTCAGAATCTAGTGTTCAAGATGGGTTCGGTACAAAAAATATCACCCTTTTTTGATAAGGATGGGAATCTTTAACCTCAGTCAGTCCCACCTGTGAACAGGTTGTGATCTTGAGTATTTTCAACCCAAGGTTAATCCGTGAAGGGTAGCAAATTACGTTACACTCAGCAAAGGCAGGACAATACTATTCCCCTACCCGTCGCGCTCTATTCTTGATCCGAATCTATGGCAACTCAACTTAGTGAATTAGAAACTCAATTAGAAAGCTTACGCACTCAAGGAACAACGGAGATCGCAGCCTGTCAAACCTTGGATGAATTAGAACAATTACGAATTAACTATTTAGGCAAAAAAGGCAAAGTTTCTATTGTACTAGGAGCAATGGGAAAACTTGACCCCAGTGAACGTCCTCGCATTGGAGCTTTAGCCAATGAAGTTAAAAAAGCCTTAGAAACCGGTTTAGAGGAAAAACGCACCGCCTTACAACGCGCTCAACTCGAAGCTCAACTTCAGTCGGAAACCCTGGATGTAACTATGCCAGGAGTGTATCATTCCCAAGGTCGAATTCATCCCCTCAATGGCATTATTGATCGAGCGTTAGATATTTTTGTGGGGTTGGGGTATACCGTTGCCTCTGGCCCGGAAATGGAAACAGACTATTACAATTTTGAAGCGTTAAATACGCCACCGGATCACCCTGCACGGGATATGCAGGATACGTTTTATTTACCCGATGGCAATTTATTGAGAACCCATACCTCATCGGTACAAATTCGCTACATGGAACAACATCAACCCCCCATCCGCATTGTCGCACCGGGTCGGGTTTATCGTCGCGATACCGTTGATGCGACCCATGCGGCGGTGTTCCATCAAATTGAACTTTTAGCGATTGAAGAAGGCTTACGGTTTACGGATTTAAAAGGAACTATTAAAGAGTTTCTCCGACAAATGTTTGGGGATTTACCCGTGCGTTTCCGGGCGAGTTATTTCCCCTTTACTGAACCCTCCGCCGAAGTCGATTTACAATGGCAAGGCAAATGGTTGGAAGTGTTAGGATGTGGCATGGTTGACCCCAATGTTTTAAAAGCAGTGGGTTATGACCCAGAAAAATATACGGGATTTGCGGCGGGTTTTGGTGTCGAACGATTTGCGATGGTACTCCATCAAATTGATGATATTCGACGGGTTTATGCCAGCGATTTACGCTTTTTACGTCAGTTTTAATTAACAAATGGTGTGGGATTAAATGAGGAGTGAAATTCATGAATAATTTTCGATTAAGGAGTCAATCTTTTCGAGTTTTGGCATTCGTTGTTTTAGCGGTCATGGGAAGTCAATTACCCACCTTAGCTAATATTCAAACGAAACCGTCAACCGCGAATTCAGACAGCCAAATGGCCCAAAGTCGTTCTAGTTTATGTCGTCGTATTGGTGAACCCCAGGGGTTAGCCGTTCATGCTCGACCGACTCCAAATTCCCCGGTAGTGGGTGGTGTCGGGTTTAAAACTGAAGTAACTGTAGTGGATACGAAAGGTACTCGTGGCCCTGATGGTCGGACTTGGATTGAAATTACTGCACCTGTAAAGGGTTATATTTCTAATGGCTTTCCTGATGAAACGGGAAATTTATTAGACTGTGAAAATCAATCTGAAAATCCTAAACCAACACCCGTTAGTCTTTGTCGTCAAGTAGATTTATATGCTGCACCTAGAGGGGTTGTTGTGCGGGAAAACCGTCTCGATTTTCCGAACGAGTTGGGGGTGTAGCATCAGGAGCCCGTGTCAGATTAGTTGAGAATTATAAATTAATTCCTGATACCAATGGCGAAAAACGAGATTGGGTAGAAATTAGTGAACCTTTCGAGGGATATATTTCGGCGAATACGTTAATTATGTGTCGAAGATAGGGAGCAGGGGGAGTGGGGGGAGTTATTTTGAGAGCACCTGTAAGGGCGAGGAGACCTCGCCCCTACATGGGAAATTTATTTTAAGGATTTTGGATTCTAGGATTAAAGTCGAGCGAAATGTAGGTTAAAAAGAAATTTTTCTTCACATAAAAACATGGGAAGGTTAGAAGCCTCGTCTATGAGCGAGCGAGGAGGAAAACCGACCCAAGCGGTTTTAACCGCCTGGTTTCTTTTAGAATCCATAAGAATAACCATCCTTTTTGTGAATTGATTGACAATATTTATGGCTAATTCCTGCTACTCTACCGTTTTGTGTGGCAATATCAAAACTGCCAGATGCACGGCAAAGAA
>NZ_JBJUDF010000197.1:0-3092 GCF_046067725.1 Planktothrix sp. | reverse complement strand
AGCTTAATCAGTCGAGGTTTCCAATCGGTACGAGTTAACAGATTCCAAAACTGTGTCCAAAACCGTTTCAGCAATTCCGGTGGTTCTCCGGCGGGTTTCTGTTCAGGAACATCACTCACAACAGCTTCTATATTACTTATTATTGACTGCGGTGTTCCCTCCCTTGCCCCTCGTTCCTCGTCCCTCATGTACCATTGGTCAAAGATAGAATAACGCCAGGTGGGACAATCAAAGGCATAAACTCGTTGTCTGGAGCCGTCGGGCAGTTTAATTTGGCGGACACATTTAAGTGGCAGACCGATTTTATTGCGGAGGACATCTTGAACAATCCGAATCGGAGAAGCTTTAGTATTAGGACTAATCCCTAGATAATCCCCCACATCTCGACTGAAACGTACTACCTTATCTGCAAACTCTAAGATTTCTTCCGACTCCGAAGTAAACTCTCTATCTAGCTCCAGTAAAGAATCAATGCCCAATAGTTTCAATACCTGGACTTGTGCTGAAAGGAGTTTAATATCCTGCAAACAAACTTTACCTTCTCCTGTCTCTAATTGTCGTTCTAAATAGCGTTTATCCCGTTGGTGAACCAGTTCAGGATAGAGTAAATAATAATGTAACCGCAGCTTCGGATAATACCCGTCCATGTCCGTTAACACTAATTCCGGCGTAACTTCTACACCATACCGTTGATAAATTTCATAATAGCGCTGTTGGGCTAATTCATCTTTAGTTTTCTTCCGTTTACTTTTCAGTTCTTCGTATTGTTCCTGAGTCAATAAAGCTTGACTGGCAATAAACAAAGCATAATTATATTGATTAATATTCCGAGTTTTTGTTGCTTGCTCTAAATAATTTTTAGCAGATTGTTCTAAGTGATGCAGCTTCTCTACCGTTCCTTTCAATTGTTCAGAAACTTCTGGAACTTGAGCGAGAGGATCTAACGTGAAAACTTCAGCTAATAACTGTTCACATTCTAAGGATGTTTTTTCAATTTCTGAAACTTCAATCTTATGCCCTTCAGCTTCTAATTCCCGAACTAACGTTTTTCTAAACTGCCATAGACCTGCATTGACTCTAGCGGCAAACTTAGCCCAAACTTTAGTATGTTCAGGAGTCAGTTGCTCATCAAAATCTATGGATAAGTCTAAATCAATTTGTTGTAAAATTTGGAGATTGCGTTTAAAGACTTTATTTTTAGTGGCTAACAACGATTTCCAATTACTAGAGCGATTGCCAATTTGACCACAACCGTAACTTGATGCCCACACATGACAAGGAACATTCAAATCCCGAACCCGTGCTAAAAACTGACAAGCATCTTTCACATTAATTGCTCCTTGGAATATCGCAAATATCGCTTGAAAATGATTAACTAAATCAATGCTAACTCCCGTGCCAATTGTTGGAGATGTAATAATTATATCATAATCTTTAATTCGATTATTAATATCCTCCATACACCCAAAAGCCGCATGAGTTTCATCCGCAACGGTTTCAGAATCAATCCTTAAAATCTTCAATTCAGGAAAAGATTCTTGCAGTTGACTTTCAATATTAATACAAGAAAACTTACCTTTCACTTTCTGACTATCTAAAACAATTAGGATAGAGGGGCGAGGGACGAGGGACGAGGGGCGAGGGACGAGGGACGAGGGGCGAGGGACGAGGGACGAGGGGCAAATTTCTTCCTGTATTCCTCGTCCCTCAACTAATTCATAGAGTTGAGTGATCAGATGAGACGGATTCGACTGATTATAAACAATAACTTTACGTTGTTGACTGTGCTTATATTCATTAATATAAACTTGGGGATTAATTTTAAATCCAGCACAATTTATTAAATAATCAATGGCATAATCCGATAAATCCGCATCTTGAGCAATAATTAAACCACCGGAACTTAAAACGGTTTGGATCAAGTCTGTGAACATTCGACACAGAATTGCTCGTTTATCGATACAGGTTGAGCTATTGAGTAAATGCCAGATAATTTGTTCAGTTTCATCTAAAATAATGATAGCATCTTCCCATTCAGACGGATTAAATTTAGCTTGACTGAGGGGATGTAAACTATCAATACATAATCCAAAACCAAAGATAGAATCTTCTTGACGTTCCTGTTTATCTTCTACCCACACCAACCCTAAGCGATTACAAATCGAGCGCCCTAATTGAATCCGATGGCTAATCACTAAAACTTTCCGCCCAATATCCATCGATTCTTGAATTAACGGAATCAAATTCTCAGTTTTCCCGGTTCCTTTTCCTGATTTAATACAAACTAACCCTTGTTCTGGAAAATTCAGTTTGAGATAACGACTATTCAGTTTAGTGGCAGGATAAGTAATTTCATAATCTTTACGATAAATCCAATAGTCTAAATCCGTTGCTTCAGCAAATAATTGATCAAATTGATATTCTCCTTGATTGACAATAAAATCATCAACACCTTTATCTGGGCCAGGTAAACTGACGACCCAAACCGATGAGGGAGGAAAATCATTTTCCCCTCGTCCCTCGCCCCTCGCCCCTCGTCCCTGAAAACACTGACCCAGTTTCTGGATTTCTCGATTAACCGCTATTCGAGTGGTGCGCTTCTGGTCATGGTCAAAACAAATGTAAATCCGTCGCCCCTCGTCCCTCGTCCCTCGTCCCTCAACTTTGGCAAACCGTTCCAATTCTGGGAGTAGGAAACTGTTGATTTTCTCACCATTGCTATCTCGCTGAACTCGCACCCCTCCGGTAATACCCGGTAAAGAGATCGCAACATATCCCGCCGTTAATAATGCACCTGCTTTTTTAGCTCCTTCACAAATCGTAATGGGAATATTATTCTCTAGTACCCAGTCCCAAAACCCGATATCTTCTTCAGACAGCAGCGAGTCCAGTAAACTATCGTATCCTTTAAGCAAATGCGCCGGGGAAGGAGTAAAGGGAAGCTGCCAATGATGTTGTAGACGTTTTAAATAGACTTGAGAGTTTTCTGTTTGCCCCTCGTCCCTCGTCCCTCGCCCCTCATTCTTGAGAGCAATTTTCAGACCAATGCGCCAAGATACCGACAGTTGAAAGATGCTGGTGGCGACTTTGGG
>NZ_JBJUDF010000196.1:0-6321 GCF_046067725.1 Planktothrix sp. | reverse complement strand
GACAAAACACAAGATTAGATAATCCCGCACCATGAGGCGTTAAAACCACTGAAGCACTCGCCATCAATTCAGCTTGTTCAGAAATCGTTAAAGATTCTAGTACAACGCTTTCAAAGTTCAAAGGTTCTAAACGTTTAAGTAACTCATCTTGATTCACCAGATGACGGTAATTGGCTTCTTCTCGACTAATATAGATGCGGCGGTTTGTAGAGATTTCCTGAAAATCTTGGGAAACAAATTGTTGTTTTAGGAATTGGCAAATCCAAGGTGAGGTTGCTGTTGAATTATGGAAAAAATTAGGCGCGGGAACAATAACTTTTTGCGCTTGAATATAAGGTTGATAACGACTTTCGATAATTTTGGATTCTGGGATACCTAATTTTTGTAAGGTTTGCTTTTGATAGGGAAAACGATAACTATTGAAAACAAAATAATCAATACTTTCTAAATCGATACCACTTTTTTGAATCAAATGAATACCCGGTAAAACATCATACATCCAATGATAGAATGCTTCTCCCCATTGCACGGATAAAAAGGCAACCGTTCCATCAATTTTATAGGCTGGGGGTAACTTATTGGAGGACAACACTAATTCAGCGCATCCGGTTGAAATATCGGTGAGTAATTCATTTTGTGCCGTCATCACTGCACTGGTCGCTGAATCTCCCCAAACTTTCCCATTTTCTAATATTACGACAAACGCATTACGAGTTTCTGCTTGACTAAAGATAAACCCTGGATGAAATTGAGATAAGGTTCGGGACGGGTTCAAAGAAATTTGACTCCCCGGATAAACGGGAATATAAGTTACATTAGAACTAAAATCCGATGTAATTAATAGGTCAGGATTAACAGAACAATATTGTTCTAACAGTGACAACGGTAAATCTTTATAATTATAACATTTTAAGGCTTCTTCTGTTTTGCCTTGCTGATGTAAAATTTTAGCAATATTTTCATAAGCACGAATTAAATCTGGCTTCATTTTTAACGAATCCATTAAATAGGACATTGCTAGATCTAACTCTTGTTTTTTTAACCAAACTTCCCCTAACCCGGCATAATATTCAGCGACTTTAGAATTGAGATTAATAGCAGTTTGATAGGATGTCGCCGCATCATCGAGTTGACCTTTAGAATTATAAAGGTTAGCTAAATTATAATGTAAAATATCAGCTTTTGGTTCGAGTTTAAGACTGTTTTGATAAACTGAAATTGCGGTTTCAATTTCCTGTTGCTCAATTAAAGTTTCGGCTAATTGTTCTAACAACCAAAGATTATTCGGATTGAGTTCAACGGCTTTATAATAAGCATGAATTGCTTGATTCCATTGTTTTTTTGCTGTCAATATTTTTCCCACTTGGGGATATAACCAATCAATATTCGGTTCTAGTTCAATCGCTTGCTGATAGGCAACTAAAGCCGCATCAAACTGTTGGGTTTCAAATAAGGCATTTCCTAAAGTAAAATGCAGCCAAAACCCATCAGGATTAATCTCAATGGCTTGACGATACCAATCAACGGCTTCCGTTAATTTCCCCGTTTTAGAGCAAATTTCTCCGAGTTTATAATAAGAACCAAAAAATTTAGGATTGAGGGCAATTCCTTGATCATAAGCAACGGTGGCTTCTTCCCATCTTTCTTGTTCAGATAAGGCATTCCCTAATTGATGATATGTCCAAGCAAAATTCGGATTGAGTTCAATCGCTTTTTGGTAATTGGCGATCGCCTCTTCCCATTTTTTCTGCTGAACTAACGCATCTGCCAAACCTTGATAAATTAAATTACTATTAGGATCAAGATTAATCGCTTTTTGATAAGCTGCGATCGCCTCTTCCCATTGTTGTTTCCGACTGAAAGCTTCTCCTAAACTAAAATAAGAATGCGACCAATCTGGATAAATTTTGACGCCTTTAGTATAAAGTTCCAAAGCTTGATCTAATTTGCCTTTTTCAATTAACGTTTTTCCAAAATCCATATACTCTTGAGGAGAAACGCATTGGGGCTCTAAAATTAACGCCTGATACCAAGCTTCATTCGCCGCTTCCGGTTGATTGAGATTAATCCAAACTGTATATAAACTTTGATAAATTCTGGCTTGATTCGGTTTAAACTGGAGCGCCGTTTGATAAGCTTGTAGGGCATCCTGCCATTGTTTTTGTTGAACATAAACCGTGCCTAAATTGGCATGAACTTCTACCCAATCCGGTTTAAGATGCAAGGCTTTGGTATACCAAAACTTGGCTTCATCCAGTTTCCCTTGCAATTGTTTCGCTAATCCCATCGTACTGTAGGTCGGGAGAAAGCGAGGTTCCACTTTCAACGCTTGTTGACACACTTCAACCGCTTCATCAAACTGCTGTTGAGCGATATGACGATTTGCTTCTTCATGCAAATCAAAAACCGTTTTCTCTGGACTATCAGACAATGGCATGATTAACCGTAAAAAGAGAATATCAATATAGACCTTGTATTGATATAGATAGTTTATCAGGCTTAAGGTTTCCGGTAGAGGGATATTCAGGTGATCAACCCCGAAGACTTGTCTCTGCACTCATATTCCAGAACACCCTCATGGTAAGGAATCAAACCACCTGACAACGCCTGTATCTTGATCAATTATGAAGTTATATTAAGAGATTTTTATTAAAAAATGTTGCAACTTTTGGGTTAGGTTGTTAGATTGTGCATAGAGGGTCTTTCCAATCAACATTCGTATTGAGGAGACAGTTGAGCCATGTCTAAAATCAATGTTGCTCTAGTTACCAGGAATTAAGGAAAAAAGAGAGCCTGGTCTGTTATTCAATCATGACCCATTATCGATCTCTACACTCATGAACCAAAATTTTTAAGCTTTCAAGATTCTATCCACTCTGCATCAAGGAATATCGATGTCCTAACGGTTGTTTAGTTAGGTTGTCATCAATTGTATTTGACAACCGTACCAAAAAGCATCGAATTCCTTCTCAACAGGAGGTTTTCACCATGAACATTCAAGGAAAAACAGCCCTGATTACCGGGGCTTCTCGTGGAATTGGGCGGGCTATTGCCTTAGAATTTGCTAAACATCACGCTAAACGTTTAATTTTAGTCGCACGAGACCGTCAACGATTAGCAGAATTAGCAACAGAATTAGAAGGTTCGGGTGTGGAAGTCGTCACCTTAGCCTTAGACTTAACCCAACCCGTTAAAGTTAAGATTGCCATCGCCCAAGCTTGGCGGTCTTATGGGCCGATTGAGATTTTAATTAATTGTGCCGGAGTTGCCCACCAAAAGCCGTTTTTACAATCCAAACTCCTAGACGTTCAAGAAGAAATCTCCTTGAATTTAATCGGGTTGTATACCATTACTCATACCATTGCCCGACGGATGGCCCGTCGTCAATCGGGAACCATTGTCAATGTATCGAGTTTAATGGGCAAAATCGCAGCCCCCACCATGTCCACCTATTCCGCCACTAAATTCGCCATTTTGGGATTTACCGAAGCCTTACGCCGGGAATTAGCTTCCCACAACATTCGCGTGATGGCTTTATTACCCACCTTAACGGATACGGACATGACACGGAATTTGCAACTCTTCCGTTGGGTGGTGCCCATGAGCCCCGAACAAGTTGCCAAAGTCTTAGTCACTGGGTTGGATAAAGATTCCTCAGAAATTTTAGTCGGATGGCAAAGCCATTTGGCCGTTTGGTGCAACCGTCTGGCTCCTTGGTTGATGGAGAAAATTCTGTTGTTAGCATCCCCCGCTACCCACAAAATCCAAAAATCCTATCCCATCCTCACAGAAGCGGACTGTTAAGGGAATAGGGAATGGGCAATAGGGAATTACGAATTACGAATTCGGAATTACGAATTAGGAATGGGGAAAAAATTATTTCTTCCCAACTTCCCCTGCTCCCCCTGCCTCCCTTGCTCCCCCTGCCTCCCGGTGCTCCCCTGCCTCCCCTGTTCCCCCTGTCCCCTCTTCCCTACCATAACTGATGACTCTCTAAGGTAACATGATTGCAATAGGCTGTTTAGGAACTTCCCCATACTTCTGAAGTTCCCAGCCTCAACATTAGGAGATTAAAATTTTATGCCGAGATCCCAGCGAAACGATAACTTTATTGATAAAACCTTTACGGTTATGGCAGATATGATCCTGAAGATGCTGCCTACCAACCAAAAAGCAAAAGAAGCTTTTGCCTATTATCGGGATGGAATGTCAGCCCAAGCGGACGGGGAATATGCAGAAGCTTTAGAAAATTACTATGAAGCACTAACTTTAGAAGAAGATCCCTATGATCGGAGTTTTATTTTGTATAATATTGGCTTAATTCATGCCAGCAATGGGGAACATGAAGAAGCGATCGAATATTATCACAAAGCTATTGAATTAAACCCCCGAATGCCTCAAGCTTTGAATAATATTGCGGTGATTTATCATTATCAAGGTGAAAAAGCCAAAGAAGCTGGAGATGAAGATACAGCCGAACAGGAATTTCGCAAAGCGGCGGAATATTGGATCAGAGCCATTCAGTTAGCTCCGAATAACTATATTGAAGCTCAAAACTGGCTCAAAGTCACGGGAAGAAGCAAGATTGATGTCTATTTTTAACGTTTTTATAGTTCATTAATTTTCCAATTCACCTGCTATCAACTTAAAATAAACTATGACCATTGATCGTGAACAAGTCGCTAAAGTCGCTCATCTCGCTAGACTCGAATTAAGCCCAGAAGAACAAGAAAAATTTACGGCTCAATTGGGTGAAATTTTAGATTATTTTGAGCAATTAAACGAACTCAATACCGCCGAAGTTCCTCCGATGACGCGAGCCATTGAAATGAGTAATATTACTCGACCCGATCAATGGGAACCTTATGCTCAACGGGATAGCATTTTATCCAGTGCCCCCGAACAAGAGGGAGATTATTTCAAAGTTCCTAAAATTATGGCCGAAGAGTAAACAGCGATCCCCTCGGTCGTCTCAAGATGACTTTCGCTGTTAGCCAGAAGTTCAGGGGATTTCAACGACTGGGACTACCAATACACCACTTTACCTCGAAACCCGGTTTCTTTACATTATCTTTAGAAATCAGTTTTTTCTGGGGTTGGCATCCTCTTTTTTGAATTTGTGGTGTAAAAGAGTTGCTGAACTTGAGGAATACCTCTATACTGATTAACAGACGTAAAGAAACATTAACTGTGCTCATCAAATTTCTCAGATTCTGCTATTGCAGATGAGAGAACCTTAACGGGAGTACAAAACCCTTTACGCATTGTCATTATATATATTCGGAGATTTGCGTCCATGACTATTGCAGTCGAAAGACCGCAAGTGCAAAGAGGATGGTTTGATGTCCTCGATGACTGGCTCAAACGCGATCGCTTTGTCTTCGTGGGTTGGTCAGGAGTTCTACTGTTTCCCTGTGCTTATCTAGCCCTTGGTGGCTGGTTAACCGGAACCACTTTTGTGACTTCTTGGTACACCCACGGTTTAGCAAGCTCTTATTTAGAAGGCTGTAACTTCATCACAGCCGCCGTTAGTAGCCCTGCCAACAGCTTAGGACATTCCTTGCTGTTCCTGTGGGGCCCGGAAGCTCAGTGGGACTTCACTCGCTGGTGCCAACTGGGTGGACTGTGGGCATTTGTGGCTCTGCACGGTGCTTTCGCCCTGATCGGCTTCTGTCTGCGTCAGTTAGAAATTGCCCGTCTGGTCGGCATCCGTCCCTACAACGCTATTGCCTTCACTGGGCCGATTGCGGTGTTTGTCAGTGTGTTCCTGATGTACCCCTTGGGTCAGTCTAGCTGGTTCTTTGGCCCTAGCTTTGGGGTGGCGGGGATTTTCCGTTTCATCCTGTTCTTGCAAGGGTTCCATAACTGGACACTGAATCCCTTCCACATGATGGGAGTCGCTGGCATCCTCGGTGGTGCGCTGTTGTGCGCTATTCACGGAGCGACGGTGGAAAATACCTTGTTTGAAGATGGCGACAAAGCCAATACCTTCCGGGCGTTTGAACCGACCCAAGCGGAAGAAACCTATTCGATGGTGACGGCCAATCGCTTCTGGTCACAAATCTTCGGGATTGCATTCTCTAACAAACGTTGGTTACACTTCTTCATGTTGTTCGTGCCTGTCACGGGACTGTGGATGAGTTCCATCGGCATTGTTGGTTTAGCTTTGAACCTACGGGCTTATGATTTCGTCTCCCAAGAATTACGGGCGGCTGAAGATCCTGAGTTTGAAACGTTCTATACCAAGAACATTCTGTTAAATGAAGGTCTGCGGGCTTGGATGGCTCCTGCGGATCAACCCCACGAAAACTTTATTTTCCC
>NZ_JBJUDF010000195.1:0-17536 GCF_046067725.1 Planktothrix sp. | reverse complement strand
TCGAATTCTACCCCATTAAAGATGGACAGAGATCTAAATGGTGCGCGAGGGATCTTCCTTCGTGCATTGGTTGATACGCCTTGGTTGAGAGAACATCTTAACTTATATGTTTGTTAGCAAATGTTAGCAAAAAAGTATCGGTAGTCCTGTCATACTATTCCTATTCATAATTAATCCCATGATCCCAAAACGAATTCTACTCATTGATGATGAAGATGATATTCGAGAAATTGCCCAACTCAGTTTAGAAATGATGGGGGGTTGGGAGGTTGTTTTGGCAAATTCAGGACGTGAAGGGATTGAAAAAGCTCAAACTGATGAACCGGATGTGATCCTTTTGGATGTCATGATGCCTGGATTAGATGGGTTAGCAACCTTTCAACGTTTACAAGCTGACCCTGTGACTCAAAGAATTCCTGTTATTTTACTGACGGCTAAAGTTCAATCTCCTGATCAACGTACATTTGAGCAATTAGGGGTCAGTGGTTTAATCACTAAACCCTTTGAACCTTTGACTTTGGCAGAACAGGTGGCTAAAATTTTGGGATGGGATTTCGATTAAAGGCTTTTAGCGGTTTTTTGAGCCAACCTATTAAGTTATGTAACAAAACACAAACTTCTATCGCTGTTTTGATGTTCTTCACAAGATCTTCATGTTTTGCTTCTATCTTAAATAGTGTAGTCCACCTGGTACTTTTAACAGGAGACTATATGCAACTCACCTAGGAGGTGAAGACCATGCCCTCAGTCTATCTTCTGCTTTTGATCTTTGCTTTGGGTTCCGTCTGGATTTCTACACAAACCTCTAACGATATTCCCTTTGTATTAGCGGGGGTTAGTGGACTTATCTGCTTAATTTGGGGTTTTGCGTTTGCACATTGGAGCATTCAGCTATTAATTGTATTGGGGTTGTGGCGTTTATACAAGTTTTATATGCCCGAAGAAATTAACTTAGGTTAATGGGGATTTGATCTATCAACTATTGATCTATTCTGAATAACAAAAGTCCCTCAAACACTACAAATTTGAGGGATTTTTGCATTTTTAGGGTTTTTACCTAAAGAATTCTGAGATGGGTTTCCAGAATCTTTAGGTTTTGAGAAGAATTAAAACAATTACATTAAGCCGAGTTGAGACAGAATTCCTTGACCCGTTAGGTATTCGGTTGCTAAACCGATAATAAATCCTAACATAGCTAAACGGCCATTCCAAGTTTCTGCGAAGTTCGTAAACCCAAACTTAGTGTCTTTGCTTTCCATGATGAATATATCTCCTGTTTGCTTGAGTCAACTACATAAAAATTAACACAACCTCCAGTGTTTTGCAACTTTTATTTAAGATTGCTTGACAAATTACCGGGATTCTGAGTGATCACTAGGATGTGCTGTGATCGCTAGACCCACCCCATCCAGATCGGGGAGACCAGGGGGTAAGGGAAGGAAGTCATAGGAAATACAGAAAAGATGGCTACAAAAAGGAATGAGTAATAGGCAATGGGTAATAAGTTATAGGCAATGGAAAAGATTGATGTGTAGCCAACATTTAAGGATGAAATATAATTCGACTTTATTTAATATTAAAAAGAAGTGTAAGGAAAAACTCACAAGGTTATGATTTTTTCACCTTGGCTCCTCTGGTCTTGTGTCCCTCAAATCTTCTAAAATAGGATAATATTATTGAAAAGATTACTGTCATGAAGGAGAAACATCATGTTATCTGTAGAACAAGCCGAATCAATTTTATTAAATTTAGTATACCCGCTCCAAGAAAAATTGGATCAAGAAATTGTAGGCTTATTAACTGCCTCTGGACGAGTTTTAGCAGAATCTTTAGTTAGCCAATTAGATTTTCCTCACTGGGATAATTCAGCGATGGATGGCTATGCGGTACGATATGAAGATGTAGCGAATGCTTCAATAGATCATCCTCAAACATTAGAAGTTATTGAAGAAATTCCGGCTGGATATTCTCCCCAATGTACAGTTCAAAAAGGACAAGCTGCGCGAATTTTTACTGGAGCTTGTGTTCCCCAAGGTGCAGATACGATTGTGATTCAGGAAAATACAGAACGGCAAGGAAATCAAGTTAAAATTTTATCAGCACCCGAACCTCATGAATTTATTCGCGCTCAAGGAGCTTATTACAAAGCGGGGGAACCTTTACTAACATCAGGAATTCTCTTAGATGCACCAGAAATTGCAGTGTTAGCGGCGGCTCAATGTACTCATATTCCAGTTTATAGAAGGTTACGGGTGGGGTTATTATCAACGGGGGATGAATTAGTCACGCCTGATGAACCATTGAAGCGTGGACAATTGGTCGATTCTAATCAGTATGCTTTAGCAACGGCGGTCGCCAATTTAGGGGCTGAACCGATTTTTTTGGGAATGATTCGTGATCAAAGAGAGGAGTTAAAAAATGCGATCGCTCATGCCATTGAAAAAGCTGATATTGTCGTATCAACGGGGGGAGTTTCTGTTGGAGATTATGATTATGTTGAGGAAATTTTAACCGAATTAGGGGGAACGATTCATATCCAAGCCGTAGCAATTAAACCGGGAAAACCGTTAACGGTTGCAAGTTTTCCCCATTGTTTATATTTTGGTTTACCTGGAAATCCGGTTTCAGCATTAGTTACATTTTGGCGGTTTGTGCAACCTGTGATTAAGAAAAAATCGGGATTATTACCGAAATTTTGGCAACCTGAATTTGTGAAAGCGAGATTGCTACAAGGGTTAAAAGGTGGAGGAAAACGAGAAATGTATTTTTGGGGTCAATTACAGTTAGTCAAGGGTGAATATGAATTTCAATTAGCATCGGGAAGTCAGATTTCTGGTAATTTAATTAATTTAGCTCAAACAACAGGGTTAGGGGTTGTACCTGTGGGTCAATCTGAAGTTCAAGCGGGTGATTTTGTGCAGGTGTTGAAAGTTCGCTAAAAATTTTAGTTTTCCCTAGGGTGCGTCAGCAAAACGCACGCACCTGACCTAACGACAAGATCAAGGTAGAACTCATTTAAAAACGTGAATTTATTGCAGTTGCTTTTGAATACGCTATAGAGATGTTTAAGTATTTTTAACCTAGTCAAATAGCAATACAATAATTCATTGGGCATTAAGTTGGACTAATGACAGAATCCATTGTCCCCTGAATGTGCAAAAATAAATTACGGTAATATTTAGAAATTGAGAGTAAACTGTGAGTTCAACTGTCGTCACGCCAACAGAGACACCAACAACGGTCAACCTAGCTCGTCGTCCTGTTTTTCCCTTCACCGCAATTGTAGGCCAGGAAGAAATGAAACTGGCTCTAATTTTAAATATTATCGATCCGAAGATCGGTGGTGTGATGATTATGGGCGATCGCGGGACAGGAAAATCAACGACCATTCGAGCCTTAGCTGACTTACTTCCTGAAATTGAAGTGATTGCGGATGATCCCTTCAATAGCCATCCCACCGATGCAGAATTGATGAGCGATAACGTGCGGGAGCGCCTCAGCCAGCATCAGGACGTTCCGGTATCGCGCAAAAAAGTCCCGATGGTTGATTTACCGTTAGGGGCGACTGAAGATCGGGTTTGTGGGACGATTGATATTGAAAAAGCGTTATCGGAGGGGGTAAAAGCGTTTGAACCCGGACTGTTAGCCAAAGCTAACCGGGGTATTTTATATGTAGATGAAGTCAACCTCCTGGATGATCACTTAGTAGATGTGTTGTTAGACTCGGCGGCGAGTGGCTGGAATACGGTGGAACGGGAGGGAATTTCCATCCGTCATCCCGCACGGTTTGTGTTAGTCGGTTCTGGAAACCCGGAAGAAGGGGAATTAAGACCGCAATTATTAGATCGGTTTGGAATGCACGCGGAAATTAGAACGGTAAAAGAGCCGAATTTGCGAGTTAAAATTGTTGAAGAAAGAACTTCTTTTGATCAAAATCCTGAAGCATTTTTACAAAACCATATTAACGATCAAACCCAATTACAAAATAAAATTGTAGAAGCTCAAAATCTGCTTCCTTCTGTGCAAATAGAGTATGATTTACGGGTCAAAATTTCTCAAGTTTGTGCGGAATTAGATGTAGATGGTTTACGGGGAGATATTGTTACTAACCGGGCTGCAAAAGCCTTAGCTGCGCTTGAAGGACGTACAGAAGTCACCTTAGATGATGTTCAACGGGTGATTACTTTATGTTTACGTCATCGTCTGCGGAAAGATCCTTTAGAAACCATTGATTCAGGTTTCAAAGTTCAGAAAATTTTCCGTCAAGTGTTTGGTTTACCGGAAGAATAGTAATCAGGGGTAGGGGTAGAGTTTTACCGCCCCTATTCAGTGATCAGTGTAAGAGTTAATACTGATAGCAGTAGTCAAGAAAGTGAGGATATTTATGATAGCCATGATCCTTAATTGTGCAGCATCTTACTGCTATTTTGGTTTATGAAGAAAGTAATTTTAGGGTTTGATCCGGGGTTGGCAATCTTAGGATTTGGGGCAATTGAATGTCAAATTAATGATCAAACACAGGAACAAGAAACAGTTTCTTTGATTGATTTTGGAGTGATTAAAACCCCGGCAAAAACGGAATTAGGGAAACGGTTCTGTATGATTTATGATGATGTAAATCAGTTATTAACTCATATTAAACCAGATTTAGCAATTGTTGAGAAACTCTTTTTTTATCGGATGGGAAATACCATTGCGGTTGCTCAAGCAAAAGGAGTGTTATTATTAGTCTTAGCTCAACATCAAATTCCCTTAGTTGAGTTTACTCCGGGTCAAGTTAAACAAGCTTTAACGGGTTATGGCAATGCGGATAAATCTCAAGTTCAGCAAGCGGTTGCACGGGAACTGAATTTAACAGAAATTCCCAAACCCGATGATGCTGCGGATGCTTTAGCGGTGGCCTTAACTGCTTGGTTTGATCCTGATATTATGTTTCAATATGAATTAAGTTACTGAAGTTTAACGAGTAAGTTATGATTATTTTAACGTCTCAGGAAATTGCTCAATTTCGCTCACAATTAGCTGAATATTCCGTTGCTTTAGAAGCTTTAGATCGAATTGAAGATTGTGAAGGAAATATTGAAGATGCAGCCATAGAAATGGCAATTCATGTCGGTCAATTGCCTGATACTTCTGAAAATTGGTTAGATGGGTTAGCCAAACGATATCGCGTTAGTTTGTGTAATAAAGATCTCAGAGGAGAATTAATTCAAGGCAATATTACCACTATGGTAGAATATTTAATTGCAGAAAATCAATGTCCTGCATTATTAATAACCCCCGTTGTCATTTATGCGGTGAAAACGGGAATTAACGAGTTTTGTGAACCTTTAGAATATAAACTTTAAGCTGAGTTGTAGAATGGGTGAGTACCGAAAGACGACTGTTTCAACTTGATGGATTAGTTGTCATCCATTCTACAATTATAGAAAATGAGTAAGATCGGCAGAAAATATTAATAAACCTTGACGAATGCAGAGACTCAGCAACAGAATTCCCCCCGAAAACAAAACTTTTACCTTAAAATTAAAAATCACACACCAACCGAATTCAGGAGTAATTTGTGAGCCCAGAAACCTTAGTCAAAGAAGCCTCTGTTACCAGTCCGTTTAGTATTGATGAGTTTAATACTCATGTTATGAATACCTACGCCCGTTTCCCCATTGCTTTAGATCGGGGAGAAGGGTGTCGGGTTTGGGATACCAATGGCAAAGAATACTTAGATTTTGTCGCTGGAATTGCGACTTGCACCCTGGGACACGCCCATCCTGCCTTAATTGAAGCGGTCACGAATCAAATTAAAACCTTGCACCATGTTTCTAATTTATATTATGTTCCGGTGCAAGGAGAATTAGCGAAATGGTTAACCGATCATTCCTGTGCGGATAAAGCTTTTTTCTGTAATTCTGGGGCGGAAGCCAACGAAGGCGCGATTAAATTAGCTCGGAAATATGCCCATGACAAACTTAATATTGAAGACCCGGTTATTTTAACAGCTTATGCTAGTTTTCATGGTCGCACGTTAGCAACAATTACAGCGACTGGACAACCTAAATATCAAAAAGGGTTTAGTCCGTTAGTCCCCGGATTTGTTTATATTCCTTATAATGATATTGAAGCTTTAGAAACAACGATTTCTGAAGTTGATCAAGACGGGCGACGGGTTGCCGCAATTATGTTAGAAGCATTGCAAGGAGAAGGCGGCGTGCGTCCTGGGGATCTTGAATATTTCCAAAAAATTCGTCAAATTTGTGATGATAAAGGCATTTTATTAATTTTAGATGAAGTGCAAGTGGGGATGGGTCGTAGTGGCAAATTATGGGGCTATGAAAATTTAGGAATTGAACCGGATATTTTTACTTCAGCCAAAGGTTTAGGAGGTGGAATTCCCATTGGGGCGATGATGTGTAAAGCCTTTTGTGATGTGTTTGAACCGGGAAGCCATGCGTCTACTTTTGGCGGAAATCCGTTTGCTTGTGCGGTGGCGTTGGCGGTTTGTCAAACAATAGAACGAGAAAATATTCTGGAAAATGTTCGAGAACGGGGTGAACAACTGCGCAGCCAATTAACAGAAATTGCTCAAAAATATCCTAATTTAATTGCGGAAGTTCGAGGTTGGGGTTTAATTAATGGTTTGGAATTAAAAGCAGATGTAGAATTAACCTCTCCAGAAGTAGTAAAAGTGGCAATGGAAGCGGGATTATTATTAGTTCCGGCTGGGCCTAAAGTGTTACGGTTTGTTCCTCCTTTAATTGTGACGGAGGATGACATCAATCAAGCGTTACAAGCGGTGGAAAAAGCGTTAGAACAGTTAACAGCTTAATTGTAAAATTCCCTATTCTTTTTTGTGGAATTGAAAAAGAGTAGGGAATATTTTAGGGTTAATTCTGAATTCATTAGTATTTAATGATTTTGGTTCTAATTGTTAAATCTGAATTGTTAACAACTCCTTATTTTATTAAGTTAATTATGGCTTATAATGATTTTACTTTAAAACAATTGCAAAAACAATTTGATCTTAAAATTGAAGACCAAGTAGATTTATTTACGAATATTAATCCTGTTACTCCAACTCAGTTGTTACAAACGATTATTGAAGAAAATTTACCTTTGGCGATCGCAATTAGCACCGAGAAAGCGCGTTCTGAATTGTTGATTATGCCAATATTATTAGAAGTTAGACGACAATTAAATCAAAGCATTAGTTTATTTTCGGGTACAGAATTTAATGTTGATTCAAGTCAAGGATTAAATGGATATTGTGATTACATTTTAACGCTTTCTCGTCAACAGATTACAATTAACTCGCCTATTATCACGATTATAGAAGCTAAAAATGAAAATATTAAATCCGGTTTAGGGCAATGTGCATCAGCCATGATAGCGGCTCAATTATTCAACCAACAAGAAAATAATTTAATTTCAATCTTATATGGAGCAGTAACAACAGGAACGGATTGGAAATTCTTAAAATTAGAAGAAAATTGTTTACAAATTGATCGTCTTGATTATTATATTAATGATTTAAACAAAATCATAGGAATTTTTATTCATGCAATTAAAAGTTCTAGCCTAGCTGAATAATTCATATATTGTTATAATAATACGAATTACGAATTACGAATAGCGCTATGCTATTGTTGATCTGTAATTTGAATGATATAGGGGTGATAGGTATTAGGTTTATAAGACCCGACCCAGATTTCATATTTTCCCGATAACCATTGACCTTCAATGCTAGGATTAATATCTTTAGAATCATCACTACACCAACTTCCTCCAGGCCCTCGAATGACTAAAACCGTATCTTCACTGCTTTGGACTTGGAGTTTTAAATAATCAAAAAAAGTTGTTAAAATCAAAGTATGATCGGGTTGTTGATCGACATAACCCATGCAATTTCCCGTTTGAGTTTCTTCTCGTCCTGCGGTATCTTTCGCTAAAGCCGGCCCTCCGCTTAATCCTCGAATGAGTATGGGGTTAGGGCTAAATTTAGGACTCAAGGTAATATTTTCAAACATCGGGGTGACTGTGCTGTTAAACGGTTGAGCTTGAACTGAACGAGACAGTAATCCCCCAACCGTCATGATCACAACGCCCAATGCGAATTGTTTTAGAGTTGCATTAGTCATTGTTGGAACTATAGTATTTATGACTTTTTACCCAGAATTTCTTCTTTGAGGGTATTAAAATCGGCGCTGAGTTCCTTGCGAGTTTCTGCTTTTAACAGATAACGATAAATAAACCAAGCAGAATATCCTAAACCAACGGTTTCAAAGGTTGGTTTAATTAGGGGGATTTCATTAATAATTTCGACTAATCCCACTAAAATTTTAAAGGTAACTAAGAAGGCAATTAATAAACCCACTGTCGTTAAAGGACGTTTGTATTCCTTAAAGAATCCCCCTAAATTTTCGGGAAGTTGAGATAAAAACGCGATAACTTCTTCTTTCATAGGTTGTATAGATGGGTTAACAGAATCATAAGAGAATGAAGTGGGAGAATCAATAACCACCTCAACTTTAGCGGTACTGGAAGTTACAGGTTCAGCATTGACTAAAACCTCTGTTCCTGAAGTAGCCAGCCATTGGGGTTGAGGTTGGGCTGGTTCTGGTTCAACGGTCGGAGGCAAATCTTCCAAAACCTGTTCTATCACGGCTTGATTGGTTAGAGGTTCCGAGGTCGGTTCAATGACTGGGGGTAAATCTTCAACAAGCTGTTCCACGACTGTTTCATCGTTTACAGGTTCCTCAGCGACAGGTTCCGGTGTGGGTGGTTCTGTAACAGGAGGTAACTCTTCGAGAACTTCATCGACAATTGAAGTATCGGTGATCGGTTCAGTCGGGGTGACAGATTCTTCAACCGAAGTTTCAGCCACTGGGGGTTCTGAAGAAGAGGATAAAGGGGAATTCACTCCCGTTTCTGCCTCAGATGCTTGAGAGGGTGTGGGATTAACTTTAGGTTTAGATTTTTTAGATTGGGAAGAATTGCCTTTAGCATCCGATGATTTGCGAGATCTGGGAGAATTTGCCATGATATATGCCTCGTTAAAAATTAACGCTGTAAAACCGTTTGAAAACGAATTAAATCAATCCCTTTTTGATGGAACAATAACCAAGATTCGATTAAATCTGGGCCGTGCATAGTTCCCATCAAAGCTGCTCTAAGCGATCGCATGACTAAGCCTTTTTTGACGTTTGTTTCTTTCATCGCACTATTAATCATTGCTTTAGCAGCATCCGATGTGAAGGGTTGATCCTGTTGGGTTATTTTATCCTGAATTGCCTGGACAATTGCGATCGCACCGTCTTGTTGCAATTGGGTTTTTGCTTCTTCGTCTAACTCAACGGTTTGGGTAAAAAATAACCGACTGATTTCAACGGCATCTTTTAAGGTGGTTAAACTAGGGCCAATTAACGCTGTAAGCTGTTCTAACCAAGGTTGATCGGTATTCCTATCAAATTCATAACCGGCTTCTTGCCAATAGGGAATTAATAAAGCGGTTAATTCTGGGATCGGCATTTTATGAAGATATTGACTATTAATCCAATTCAATTTATCCCAGTCAAATTTGGCTCCGGCTTTATTCACCCGTTCAAAAGTAAAGTGTTGGGCGGCGGCTTCTAAGGTAAATAATTCTTGAGTAGAATCCGGGGGAGTCCAACCCAATAAGGTCATATAATTTGCTAAAGCTTGGGGAATATATCCCATCTTTCTAAAATCAGAAATAGAGGTAACGCCATCCCGTTTTGATAATTTGCGTCCTTCTGCATTTAGAATTAACGGAGTATGACCAAATTGAGGCGTTGCTGCATTTAACGCTTCATAAAGCAAAATTTGTTTAGGCGTATTAGAAATATGATCCTCACCCCGAATCACGTGGGTAATTTTCATATCAATATCATCAACAACCACGACAAAATTATAAAGGGGTTGCCCAATTTCACCTTGATTTGAAGCTCTAGCAATGACCATATCGCCGCCTAAATCACTACCTTTCCAAGTGACTTTTCCCCGGACTAAATCTGTCCAACTAATTTCTCGATCATCGTCAATTTTAAAGCGAATCACCGCTTGACGACCTTCGGCTTCAAATTGCGCTTGCTGTTCGGGGGTCAGATGACGATGGCGGTTATCATAGCGAGGCGCTTCGTTGTTGGCTTTTTGGGCTTCTCGCATGGCTTCTAATTCTTCTGGGGTAGAATAGCAGCGATAAGCTAACCCTTTTTCCAGTAGGGTTTGGATGGCTTGACGATACAAGTCTAAGCGTTGGGATTGATAAAACGGGCCTTCATCCCAGGTTAACCCTAACCAAGTTAGCCCGGTGAGGATGTTTTGGGTATATTCTGGGCGAGAGCGTTCTAAGTCAGTATCTTCAACTCGCAGGACGAAAGTGCCGCCTTGGTTACGAGCAAATAACCAATTAAACACCGCAGTTCTAGCAGTTCCTATATGTAAATTTCCAGTTGGACTTGGGGCAAGACGAACTCTAACAGTCATATCAATATCAATTTTAATTCAACAGGGGAGGATTGCCCCATTGGTTGTGAAAAAATGCACAGATATTATTACTTTACCATTATTTAGTCCTTTGAGCGCAAAATTTTTGATCAAATCGTTTCAGGGTGAAGGTTTTTCAAAGATTAAAAAATGTTGTTGGGGTAAAAATGATTTTGTTTCTCGCCATTTTAATCCGACGGCTTCCATTTCTTTTTTAACTTGTTTTTCCGACATTTTATGAAGTTCTTTGATTAAAATAAAGGGGTTTTCTTGGCGATATTCTAATAATACGACTCGTCCCCCTGGTTTTAAAGCTTTAACAATGCCTTGCATCATTTCTTGGGGGTATTGAAATTCATGATAAGCGTCCACCATTAATGCTAAATCAACCGTAGATTCAGGTAAATTCGGATTATCAAGGGTTCCTAATACGGGTTCAACATTTGTAATATTTTCCTGAGTTTTAACAAAATTAATTAACTCTAACATTTCCGGTTGTACATCTACTGCTAAGACTTTTCCTTGGGGAACTAAAGGACTAATTCTAAAAGTAAAATATCCGGTTCCTGCGCCAATATCTGCGACAAGATCCGTCGGTTTTAAATCTAAGGCGGTAATGGCTTGTTGAGGATGTTCAGAGGTTTCTCGACTGGGACGTTCTAACCATTGGGCGCCTTGATGACCCATAACTTGAGCAATTTCCCGACCCAAATAAAATTTACCAATGCCATCGGGATTGTGGAAGGTGTGGTATTCATAAACAGGAGCAACAGTGCCAGAGGTTAAGGCGAGAGCGGGATAGGGGTTGAGGAGACATCCTGATAAAATGAAGACAATGCTACTGATAAAAAAGGATAAATATTGATTTAAAGATTTCATCATTGTTTACATGGCAATAGAACTTTTGTTAAACTAGAAACAATCGCAAAAAATGGGGTGCAATCGTTTTCAAAGGTGTTGAGTATCAAGTTCTAGGGATTAGGTTGTAGAAATTAAAAAATAATAATGATAAAACATCATTATCAATCGTTTAGTTCTGAAACCCGACACCCGACACTAGACACCAGACACCTAACAGCAGAGATCCTCATATTTTATAGGAGAATTATCCCTTGCGTCGAGACTATAATAAATTAGTGCGTGATCGGATTCCCGAACTGATTCAAAAATCCGGGTATCAGTATGATATTACAACTTTCTCGGAAACGGAATATCGTCAAGCTTTACGAGATAAAATTCTCGAAGAAGCGCAAGAAGTGGCTCAAGCTGCGGATGGAGAATTAGTTCATGAATTAGCAGATTTATTAGAGGTTGTAGCGGCTTTAATGGAAAGTTATGGAATTGAAGATGAACGGGTTTTGTTAGAACGAGATCACAAACGAGCAGAAAAAGGCGGGTTTGAACATAAAATTAAATTACTCTGGACGGAAGCGATCGCCTAATTCTTAAAAACCGTTTTGCTTTCAACCCTAGAAATATTTTTCTAACCAACAACAGGTTATGGTTTTTTGTTATGGCTGATGATTGTTTTAAAAAAATGCGGTATCATCAGTAAAACTCTAATTTAATTGATTCAAGATCGGTTAATGTTTAATTTTTATTTCCTACCCTGGTTAAGAGTTTATTCTACCCTACCTGTTGTTTATTCTCGGCTGGCTTGGTACTCAATGATGTATCCTTGTGTTTACGCCAGCGAACTCTGGAAGGAGTATTGGAAATCTAACGTATCTGTAACTCCATCGGTTAGCACTCCTCCAGAGGAACCTGTTGTTACTTTTGTTTCAGAGGAAATCACCCCAGTTGAACTTGTTCTCCCCTTTGAACCTGCAAATATCGTTGAGGAGAAACCTGTCATAACCACAGTTGAAGAGGCACAAACCGTTTTTATTTCAACAGAAACCACACCCCAAAATTTACCGTTTTCTCCTCGAAGAAAACCCGAAAATCGTCAGCAAGTGATGAAATTATTACAGTCTTTTGCGATTACTCAATTAGAGGATATTAATCGTTTAACCTTAGAGCGAACAAAATCTTTAGCGAAGGCGTTAGGAATTGCTCAAAGTGTTCAAGGGGAAAAGAAAAAAACGGCTATTCTCAAGGGTGAAGTAAAGCAAAGATTATTAGATTCTGCTTTATTAAAATAGGGAATAGGAGAAACAAAAGATCGGTTGAGTCGGTTCTCTAAATTGATGTCAATTGCTATTCTAGTAACTCGAATTATCTATGGGTGTAACACGAATTGGAATTGCGAAAGATAAGGCAGAATTAGTGCGATCGCTAACGGAAATTGAAGGCAAAACGGGGCCATTTCAAACCTATGCTGATGTTATCGCCTTTGCTGCTTTATTGGGAAGACGACGGAAAAAACGAATTCCGGTTGATGCAGTTTCTAAACGTGATCCGGGGCCGATTTCTATGGAGGTTTTTATTTCTAGGGGTTATGATACGATTATTAAATTAGTGGCGATCGCAGAAACCCAAAATCCTAAATTGTTATCTCCTTTTGAACTGGAAGCCGAAGAACAACGAGCGTTAATTTTTGAAGAATATGCCAATGGGGGGTTAGAAGTTCTCCGAGAAGAATGTCGTGGGACGGTGGATTATTCAGATCGATTATTATTAATTTTAATGGCAGAACGCGATCGCCCAAATCAAGTGGAAGGTGAATTTGATTTAACTCGTTTTCTGGGTTGAATTGATCGGGTTTAATTGGGATTTAAAAACTCGGTTTCTCTGAGAATTGGGGGGTTGACTTCTTTGGCTGTAGATCTATGTTTTGCCAATATTGATTAAATAATCAAGCGTGTGTCTAGGTTAACCCTTACGACCATTATCTCCCCATTCGCGATTTTTGTCAACTCCCAACCCTATTCTCTAACGAGCCATCTGCCTGATTCTTCTCGCAGAATATTGATTAAAAAATCAAGTATATGCACAAGTGAACCCTTACAACATAATCTTCCCAGCTAGCCGTTTTGTCAACCCCTTTCCCCAAAAAACGAAAATTTTTCCAAAAATCAGCGATTTTCAACTGTTAGGATAACATTTGCGGTAAGCCGACCTCTCTAGGTTTAACAAATTGACCTTCAAAATTAACCGCTTTATTTTCAAACGTCCTAGCATCGGCTAACGCTTTGCGTAACTCCGCACATTCCATTGGTTGCTGTATTCCCCCTAATAAATAGATGAGTAACTTGGCGGCTAAATCTTTTCCTGCGACTCTCACCCGTCGTTTATTGGGGTCATATAATACGCCATACCACAGCGAGTCAGGATATTCCATGCCACTAAAACCGCCCGCGTTATCAAATTCTTGTAATTTCTCAAAAATTTCTGTTACCGACCGTTGTTGATAAAACACCAACAGCCCCAACGCCGCAGCGACCGCCACTTGACCCACAGGACGAAACAGTAAATTTCCTTCTCCTCCGGGTTTCTCAAAACTAAACCGACGCAAAGCGGGAGTTTCCCAACCTTGTTCTAACTTTTGATAACTGGGTAAAGTTGCCATGCCATCAAAGAATTGTTGTAGCGCTTCTATCCCAGCTTTTAACTCTTGGGGTGTGGGTCGCAGAGGAACTAACCCCGGTTTGGCGGCTTTCCAGTGGGGAAACTTGGGGGTTAAATAGCGTTGACCCATATCCGTTAACGCTTGTAGAGTGGTTAAGACGGTTGACTTGGATGCTACGGTAGCACTATCCCAATTAATTCTAGGGTTACGTCCGGGTTTATCGCAAAATAACGGATGGGAAACGGCCACCTGGCGAGTCACAATAGAAAACCCATCATCTTCGTCTAATAGCGCCAACTGTCCTTTACTGAGTTTGACGGCCATTAAATTAACGTGAACAAAAATAGACCTTACCCGTTGTCTAGCTTCAGCGCGAGTTTCCCCCTTCACCACTGCGGGAATAAATTCAACTCCGATGGTTTCTTGGGATAACTGTTGTAACTGTTGGGGAGTAATACCGAATTTTTTGGTCATCTCCCTAACGGTAATAGCATCCCCGATAGGTTTTTTCAGTTTGCTATAAGGTTGCAAGCGTCCTGTCCGCAAAAGTTCCATTAACCCCTGTATCCCCATAAGGCGATGTTGTCCATCTAAGGCAAACACTGACACATCGCTGGACATCTGCAAAAGTCCGAGTTTTTCGTGACTGTCCAAAGGTAAAAATTCAATAGCGGACTGAGTGGCACATCCGTCTTTATCCCATTGGGGGGCTTTAGGGTCATCCACCCAAGCGGGACTGAGAACAACTAATAAAGCGGGAAATTTATGGTCTTTATGGGTGGTGAGATATTGGGTTAAGGTGGCTTGACGTGACCAGTCGAGGGGACGTTGGAAAATCTCATCAACGGTTTCGGCGTCGCGTTTAACGTTAACGGTTGAGTCTAAATGAGGTTGAAATAAGGGCAGTTGGGAAGCAAAGCCGACTTTTGAGGCGATCCATTCTAAGGTGACGGAACTGATAAAGGTTTCGGTTTCGGCCATTTGGTTTCGATGGACAAAAAGGCGATCTTCCTTTTGTAGATGGGGTTTGAGGAGATTTGCGATCGCTTCTAAGTCTAGTTTGAGTTCGGATGTGGTTGGATTTTCCATGCGGGTTGCCAAGGGATGTAATAGGCGTTAAACTAACTTACAATAGGTTTTTAAAAACTTGAATTAATTTTCAAAAACCTTTTTTCTAAGCCCCATTCTACCGAAATAAGGGGTTTAGGGAATATCTGTAATTTCTGGAACGGGGGAATAACGATGACTGAACAACACCTAGAACAGCGTTCAAGTGCTGAACTGATTAAGCTGCAAACTCACGAAGCTGCTTTAACTCAAGCGTATGCTGATGCTGCTACTTGTGGTGCAAGAGTGTTTCAATGTCATGTTTATGAACAAGGAAAGCGAGTTCATTTAGCTTTTTGTCTCTCTTTTGAGCAACTCCTAGAAATGGCAAAATTTCAAACAGCAGATAAGAAAAAACATAGATCTAACGCTGAAGAGGTGATCAATCGTCCTTTAATTACACCCCACGTTACAGAAATTGCTAAATACTTAATAGAGACTGATAATTATATTTTACCTTCATTTATTTTTAATTGCAAAACCCCAATAAAAGTATTTACACATGGTTCTGGTGTAATGCAGTTTGGTTATGCAGTTTTACCCAGCAATATTGAACTGTATGTTACAGATGGTCAACATAGAATTAAAGCAATTGAAAAAGCAGTTAAGGAAAAACCAGAATTACTAGAGGATAGTGCCACAGTATTAGTTGTTCAAGAAGATGATATTGAGCAAATCCATCAAGACTTTGCTGATTGTGCAAAAAATAAGCCTATTCCACTAGCGTTGCTTGCTACCTTTGATGTCAGTGATGCTTTATCAAAAGTGACCCGTGAAATTGCCAAAGATTTAGTTATTTTTTCAGGGCGTATCGATAAACTATCCCAAAGATTAAATAAAGATCCAGATTATTTATTTACAATGAATCAGTTACGAATTGGCATGGCTGAATTTTTATTTGGTTCATCTCAAAAACAGGTAATAGAATCTCGGAAAAATCAAAACAGAGACCAGCTAAAATTATGGCTAGAACAAGCTAAAAAATTCTATCTTGAATTTGCCCAGCATAATGAGGGATGGAGCTTACTACTTACACCTAAATCTGAAGCACCAAATCTTGACTTTTATAAATTACGTCAAGAAAGAATAGATTTTAATAGTGTTGGTTTACACCTAATTAGTCGAGTAGGTCATTTAATTTTCTTTGAAAATAACTTTAGCGAGGATCAACGTAAATTATTAGTTAAAACATTAGCTAATTTAGGTTATAAACGAACTATGTCTCTATGGTTAAATAGCCTAGTTATCGATAATGGAAATGGAAACCTAACCATTATCAGTCAATCAACAGCAGTAAATAAAGCATTTAAAATTGCTGTATCTGAAGTTGAAAATCAAACAGGCTTATCATTGAAATAGACTAATTATTTGATGTTTAAAGGATTTAAAAAATGACTGCAATTCAGGGCAATATTTTATCAAAACGTACTGTTGATGATTTCATAGAAGATTTAGAAAAATCTACTCAAGAAATCCAAGATTTATACTGTTTGGATCAAATACCTTGGATTATTGGCGTATCTTGGGGAAAAGATAGTACAGCCACATTACAACTTATTTGGAACGCTATCTCAAAATTGCCTATAGAAAAGCGTCAAAAAAAAATTTATGTAATTACAACGGATACTTTGGTTGAAAATCCTGTTGTTTCTGCTTGGGTGAAGAAATGTATCACTCAACTGAAAAAAGCTATTAAAGAGCAAAATATGCCAATGGAAGCTCATCTATTACATCCAGAGTTTTCACATACTTATTGGGTGGGTTTAATTGGTAAAGGTTATCCTGCACCTCGTGTTAAATTTCGATGGTGTACTTCCCGCTTAAAAATTGATCCCTCTAATCGATTTATTCGTGATGTTGTAAGAACTAATGGCGAAAGTATTATAGTTCTCGGAACTCGCAAAAGTGAAAGCGTTAGTCGTGGCAACAGGATGAGAAAACTTGAAGAAAAGCGAGTCCGCGAGCGCCTCAGTCCTAATGTCAGTTTACCTAATTCTTTAGTTTATACCCCGATAGAAGATTGGCGAACTGATGAAGTTTGGATGTATTTAATGCAATGGGAGAATCCATGGGGGGGTGATAATAAAGCATTATTTACCTTGTATCGAGGTGCAACGGCAGATAATGAATGTCCCCTTGTTGTGGATACTTCTACCCCTAGCTGTGGTGATTCTCGTTTCGGGTGTTGGGTTTGTACATTGGTGAGTAGTGATAAATCATTATCAGCGATGATTCAAAATGATCAAGAAAAAGAATGGTTACAACCTCTGATTGATATTCGTATTGAATTAGATATCCAAAATGATCGAGATAAACGAGATTTTCGGCGAATATTTGGAAAAGTCCAACTCTTTGAACGAAATGTTGAGGGTGAAATATCCGTTGAACCTATACCGGGGCCATATACTAAATATTGGC
>NZ_JBJUDF010000194.1:0-2735 GCF_046067725.1 Planktothrix sp. | reverse complement strand
AAATATTACAGCAGGGATATGAGGAGGAATTAGCTAAGGCAATTGTTACTTATTTAGGGATAATGTGTGATAGATTGGCAGATTATAATAGTAATGTTCAAGCTTGGGATTCTAGCAGATTAACGCCGGGTCATACTTTTTCCAGGCAAGCATTACCTATGATTTGGGACTTTGTTGAAACAAATCAATTAGTACCAACATCGGGTAGTTCTTATAATTCAATTGATTGGATAATAAGAGTTATTCGGCACGAATCTTCTGATAATAATTTAGCTTTGATTCAACGAGCTTCATCAATGGCATTGCCAATAGAATCAAATACTTTAGACGCAGTTATTACAGACCCTCCTTATTTTGATTCTGTTCCCTATGCCGATTTATCAGATTACTTTTATGTTTGGTTAAAACGTAGTATAGGACATCTTTATAAAGAACATTTTTCCAGTCAACTCACCCCTAAAAAAAATGAAGCAACTATGGAACCTTCTCGACATGGTGGAGATAAAAAGAAAGCTGCAAAAGCGTATGAAGATATGATGCACCAAGCCTTTTGTGAAGCCAACCGAGTCCTAAAAGATGGGGGAATGATGGTTGTCGTTTATGCTCATAAAACAACTGCCGGATGGTCAACTTTAATTGATTCTTTAAGACGGGCAAAATTTACAATTACAGAAGCATGGCCCTTAGATACAGAAATGGGTTCTCGGTTACGGAGTCAAAATTCTGCTGCACTGGCTTCCAGTATCTTTTTAGTTGCTAGAAAACGCACTAATACAGACATTGGTGATTATGCAATGGACGTACAACCGCAACTCAAAAGTATTATTCAAGACCGAGTAAAAAGCTTAATGTCAGAAGGAGTAGCGGGGGCAGATTTAATTATTGCTTGTGTGGGTGCGGGGTTACGCGCTTATACCCAATATGACAAAGTTGAACTACCAAATGGAGACGAATTAGATGCCAATTCATTCTTAGATGAAGTGCAGAAAGAAGTCTTAGAAACGGTATTAACAGAAGTCTTACTTTGCGATAAAAAAGGCGTGAGTTTTGTTGATAAACCCACCCAATATTATATTTTAGCGCGTTATGAATATGGAGAAGCCGTTGTTGATTTTGATGAAGCCAATACTTTAGCCAAAGGCGTTGGCGTTGAACTTGATGGCGTTGGGGGCTTAACCGATGGTAAATTAGCCGTAGAGACGTGCCATGGCACGTCTCTACTGAAGAAAACTAAAAATCAAGTACAATTACGAGATTATAGTGAACGGGGAGAATTTGAAGGTTTAGGAATTCAGAAAACTGAAAAACAACAAACTTTTAATGTAACCCCGCAGACTATCGGTTCACCGCCAACGTTAATAGATATTCTCCATCGGTTACTTTGGTTAGCCGAACATCAACCCCAAAATGTTAATAATTTCTTAGCTGAAAGTATGCCCGATGCAACTCAATTAAAATTAGTCGCCCAAGCGTTAGGAGGACGAGCGTTAACCCCAGAAACGGGAACCACAGAAACCGTTTCTAACCGCACCAAAGAACAGCAAGCCATTGATACTTTATTAGCATCTTGGAAACGCTTAGTAGAGGATAATTTGTTTACCCAACAAAAACCTTAAGTAGAGACGTGCCATGGCGCGTCTGTACCAGTTATCAGTAATTAATTTTTTTCAAATTGTTGTTTATTCCCCTAAAAAATTATGACCGCTTATCAATTGAAACCCTGGACACAAGTTGTTACTCCCCATCCTGATATTCTGGATGGGAAGTTAGATAATGCCACCTATGCGATTAACTTAGGTAGTGTAATTCGCCAAGATTCTCAATGTTCCCGCTTGTATCGAGATGCCCGTGAATTCTTTAACGCTACCTACTTAAGCGGAGAACTTAGAGGGATTTTAGTTGATGTTCTTAGCGGGTTAAAAGGGGAACCTGGAAACCGAGTCATCCAACTGCGAACCCCCTTCGGAGGTGGGAAAACCCACACTTTATTAAGTCTCTATCATCTCGCCAAAAACCGTTACCAACTGCGAGGAATTTCTCAACTAGATGCCTTACCTGACCCCGGAGAGGTCACAGTTGCCGCCTTTACCGGGTTAGATATCAGTGTTTCAACCGGAACGCAAATTGAAAACGGCCCCCAAATTCTCACCCCTTGGGGATATTTAGCTTGGCAACTTGGAGGATATGAAGCTTATCAATTAATAGAAGCAGACGATAAAAACCGCACCGCCCCAGGAAATAACGATTTAAGAAAAATCATCGGAGATCAACCCACTCTGATTCTGATGGATGAATTTTTAGTATATATTGAAAACGCAATGGGAATCACCCTTGGAGACTCAACCTTTGGGCGACAAATTCTAACTTTTATACAGAAACTTACAGAAGTCGTGCGAGAATTGCCTAAAACAGTTTTAGTTTATTCTTTGCAAGCTAGTGTTCAAGAAGCCATCGGAAATGAAGGGTTATTAAGTGTTTTAGATAAACTCGTTAGTCGCATTGATGCGAAAAAAGAACCCGTCTCTGGGGATGAAGTGATGGAGGTGGTGCGAAAACGATTATTTACTGATATTGGGAATACAGAAATTATTGCTGAAGTCGCCCGACAGCAAGCGGCATTATTTCGCAAATTTCGAGAAAGTTATACCACCACAAACCGAGAAAAACAGGAAGTTGAACAGCAAGCCAAACTATTAGAAGAACGCATTAAGTTAAGTTATCCGTTTCACCCGGAT